>JAQWPM010000012.1:600000-871713 GCA_029245345.1 Longimicrobiales bacterium | reverse complement strand
ACCCTTGATCCAGCTAGTGATGCAGTTGTAGAAGAACACCAACTGGAAGGCGAGCATGACCAACAGGGCGATCGTCGCTATCTGGCGGAGCTGATACATCTCCGGTCCGGCCAGCTCAGGAAAGTGCTGATAGTTGTAGATGCGGCGATGCTGTCCGCCCATCCCAAGCACGAAGAGCGGGATAAAGATGAAGTTGAACGGAATCACCGTGCCCCAGAAGTGAATCTTGCCGAGGCGCTCATCCATCATTTTTCCGAACATCTTCGGGAACCAGTACGTGAATGCCGCGAACGACCCAATAATTGCAATCGGGAAGAACGTGTAGTGGAAGTGAGCAAGTACGAAGTACGTGTCGTGGAAGTAGATGTCCGCGCCACTCGCACCCAAGAAAATCCCTGTCACACCACCAATCAGGAACTCAGCCATGAAGGCAAGTGCCCAAAGCATTGGAGTCGTCAGCCGGATCGAGCCGCCATACAGCGTGGCTATGATCACGAACAACAACTCAGCGATGGGAACCGAAATCAGGAGCGTCGTGACCGTAAAGACGTTCGCCATGCGCGGATCGATTCCGGCGACGAACTGGTGGTGAGCCCATACGAAGAAGCTCAGCACACCGGTCGCGACCGTCGTGTAGAGCATCATCTTGTATCCGAAGACCTTCTTCCTCGCGAAGGTCGCGATGATGTCGATCGTGATGCCGATCGCTGGGAGAAGCACCACGTAGACTTCGGGGTGACCGAAGAACCAGAAGAGGTGCTGCCACAGAATCGGGTCACCGCCGCGTGCCGGGTCGTAGAAGCCCGTCCCGAGCGTCTGGTCGAAGAGCAGCATCACAGCACCGGCGATGAGCGGCCCAACCGAAAGCATGAAGAGAATGCTGGCAATCACGATCATCCACGCGACGAGCGGGATGTCGTAAGCCTTCATTCCAGGCGCCCGGGAATTCATCAAGGTGGTAATGAAGTTGATACCACCTAACAGAAACGCGACGAATTCGAGCGCCACGGCTATGAGCCACAACGAAGAGCCGAGTTGTGTCTGGTTGTACGCCCCGACCGCGGATAACGGTGGATAAGAGGTCCACGCACCGCCGAAACCACCGCCCTGAACGAAGAGCGAGCCCAGCAGCACCAGCGCACTGAGCAGGAAGATCTGATAGGAGAGGCGATTGATGCGCGGGAAGACCATGTCGTCCGCGCCGATCATGAGCGGGATCAGGTAGTTCCCGAAGGCGGCGACAAGTACTGGCATCGCCACCCAGAAGATCATGATCGTGCCGTGATTGGTGACCAGAGCGTTGTACTCACCCGGCGAGACCTGGCCGAAGCCAGGTACGCTGATGCCCGGGAAGGCCAACTGCATCCGGAACACATAAGCCATGAAGCCACCGATCACCGCCATGAACATGCCGGTGAAGAGGTACTGCATAGCAATAACTTTGTGGTCCGTCGACCAGAGATACTTCAGGATCCCCTGGGGACCATGATGGCCGGCGTGCGCGTCATGCTCATCGTGCTGTACAGCGACCGCAGTGTCTGACATCTAAATTGTCCTCGGCCTACGGGGTCGTCGAAACGGAGTTCGCGGCGACCCAAGCTGCATGCTGGTTCGCATCTCCGATGGAGATCCGAGAAGCCATCACGCCGTGGCCAATCCCGCAGATCTCTGCACACTGAATGTCGTACTCGCCTGTCACGGTCGCGTTGAACCAACCTGTGATCGACCGGCCCGGTACCGCGTCCTGTTTGATGCGGAAGATCGGCACCGAGAACGAATGCAGTACGTCACGGGACTCGAGTTTGAAGTGATAGTTCTTGTCCACTTCTATGTGGAGCTCACCGACCGTGAAAATGTCGTCCGCCGTGTCAAGCTCGTTGTCCAAGCCAGGATGCTGAAACGTCCACGCCCACTGCTGGCCAGTGATTCGAATCGTGCTGTCCGCGACTGGGAGCTGCTGCTTCACGTCCATCCACACCATGATGGAGAAGATCACGATGAAGACATCACAAACGAGGACCAGCCCGTGCGGCCACGTGATCCACTTCTTCACATGATTCTCGGTGCCGTCCAAGTATTGCGACTTCTGGCCTTCCTTCGCCCGGAACTTCCAAATGAGCCAGAAGAACATGATCTCGGCAGCAAAGAACCAGAATCCGACCAGCACCCCCATCAGTAGGATCAGGTTGTCGATGTCTGCGGCGTAGGTCGAGCCCTGAATGATATCGATCATGGCTTATCCCATCCTCGTCATGAGGATGATGCCAAGCGCTGCCGCGCAGAAAAGCACTGTGCTGATCACCGTGATCTTGAAGGTCTTCCAAGCATCGATGAGCGCTGGGTTCTCATCGTCCGGTCCAGGACCCTGTACTCCGTCGGGGATGGGCGTCATATCAGTCATGAATGGCCTCCGCTCAGCGTAGTGTCTGGACATAAGCGATGACATCCACCATCGCCTGGTCGTCGAGTGCGAGCGAGTTGATGCGCATCTGACCGCCCCATGTGTCCGCAGGGTTGGCGCCACGAGCACCGGACTTGAAGTTCTGCAGTTCCTGAACGAGGTACCAATCGTTCAGCTGCACGAGGGGAGGGGACCGCAAGAGTTCGTTGCCGAGTCCATCCTCACCGTGACAGGCGACGCACACCGAAGCGTAGCGCTCTGCACCCGCCCCCGCGTTACCGCTCAGAGTGCTCTCAGGGAAGGAACCCTCGAGGCTCGCCACATATTCAGCGACGGAGGGAACGTCCCCGTCACGCGTCAGCGAGATCGCCATGGGCCGCATGCGCAGCGCAGGAAGGTCATCGACATGTTTGCCGCGGAAGCCGGCCTTGAAAGACTCGAGCTGAGCCTCCAGGTACCATTGAGGGAGTCCGGCGATAGCCGGAGCGTCGATATCCGCGTTGCCTTCGCCCATGTCTCCGTGGCACGGCGCGCACGTGTCGAACAGCTCTTCGCCACGGGCTATGCCCACGGGAGGAGGGGTCGCATCGCACGCAGCCACGAGAACGCCGAGCAGCAGCGCTAGGGTGAATCGCATGTTTTTGAGTCGAGCCATCATGACTTGGCTGGGGATAGTGGAATCGCCTCGTCGATCAACATGATCGGAATGTCGTCGCGCACAGGGTAAAGCCAGTCACCGTCTTCACGCACGAGCCCCTCGGCAACAGCCTCGGTAACCTGGTCTCCTGCACGGTTCGAAACGGAACCCTGGGAGATCGAAACGTTGAGCTGTGCGAGCAAGGTCGCGCCTGCAACACAAACCGGTTGCTTGGTTTCAGGACACACGAGGATGTCCAGCAGCTGTTGTTCGACCATCAGTGATGCTACTCCGTCTCAGACCCGCCCCCCGCGAGGGAGCACACAGCGAACCGATTGTCTCAGTCAATCCAGCGGGGTGGGACGTCCCCCCTGGGAACAGATGTGAGGCCGCCTAAGTTACACTTGTCTGTGTCTGAACGGGAAGGCCCAAAACGAATGTCGAGGCAACCATTGAAACGAACGATTCCTGATCCGATTTCGACGGTTCTTAGCAGCATAGGGCGCTCGCTCGCCGTTGCCATCTCGTGCCTGGTGGCAGTATCGGCGTGCAGCCCAGCTGACAGTGAGGCGCGAGTCGCCACTGCGGGGTCGGGAACCCCTTCGGAAACACCGGTGGCACCCTCGGCCCCTTCAGCACCGCCCGCTGGCCACGCGTGGGTCATCTTCGGCGCAGACACCGTTCTAGCTGAGGTAGCCGCGACCCCCGAAGAACGGGCGGCGGGATTGATGTACCGAGACGAACTCGCCGAGGACGCCGGCATGCTCTTCGTCTTCCAGCAGCCCGCTATCCAGTCATTCTGGATGGCCAATACCTACATCCCGCTCGACATCGCCTATATGGACTCGTCCTACCGGATCACGGACATCCTGCAGATGGAGCCGCTGGACACTGGTTCGTACCCCAGCACGAAGCCGGTACTGTTCGCACTCGAGGTCATCGAGGGTTGGTTCGAAGAGATGGATATTCCCGTAGGGACTCAGGCCGACATCGTCTTCGGGGTGCAAGGCCGGCGCTGAGGGGGCGACCGCTCTCAGGCTACAGACGCCCTGAGCACACTCATCAACGCCTCGATATCAGCCTCGTCGTTGTAGACGTTGGGCGAGAGACGAAGAGCCGTTCCGCGAAGCGAAGCGGAGATATTTCGTTCGGCAAGCGCACTCTTCAGCGCGGCCAAGTCCAACCCCTCGGGCATTCTGAGTCCGAACAGATGACTGCCGCGGTAGGCCGCGTCCTCCACCGAGAAGCCCAGGTCCTCAGCTTCGGCGAGGAGTCCGCTTGTCAGTTCAGCGCAATAGTCCTGAATGCGCTCGGGGCGCCATTCGAGGAGTAGCTCGATGCTCGTAGCCGCGATGGGCGCCTGAAAAAAATTGGACCTCTCCGCCATGTCATAACGGATCGCGCCCGGCTGGTAGGCGTCCTGGTAGTCGACGAGGTGCTGGAAATCGTCGCTCTTGTCGCGGGCGATCCACGTCTCCTCGAGCGGGATCCCGTCGTCGAAGCGTTCCCCGAAATAGGACAGAGCGAAGGAATACGGCCCAAGCAACCACTTATAGGCCGCACAGATGAGGACGTCCGGCTGGACCTCCTCCACGTCGAAAGGCATGGCGCCCAACGACTGTGTTCCGTCCACGACTAGGACCGCGCCGACCTCACGGCACCGCCGGCCTACCTCCTCCAGGTCGAATCGCGTTCCATCTGTCCAATGCACGTGCGGCACGGCCACGACAACTGTCGCCGAATCGATCGACGCGAGGAGAGCCTCGTTCCAGCCCGCGCCTCTCCCGGGTCCCTCGGGGGGAGTCGCTACGCGTAGCTCCGCGCCGGACTCGCTGGCGAGCCTTCGCCACGAGTAGACGTTCCCAGGGAACTGCTCGTGCGTCATCACAATGTTCTGGCCAGGTGCGACAGAAATGTTCTTCGCCGCGCATGCTACGCCGTACGAGACCCCGGGTTGAATCGCGATCCGCTGCGGGTCCTTCACGTTCACCAGCTTCGCGAACAGCCTCCGGAGCTCGTCCGTGGCCCAAAAATCACCCGGCGGGACGATGCGGGTCGGAACGCGCTTCTTGGCCAACGCATCCACACCCGCCTGCTCGGAAGCGGTGGGCAGAGGCCCCATGTACGCACAATTCAGATAGTGCTCTTCACGCGGCAATCCGAAGGCGTGCCGTTGGCACTCTAGAGGTGGGGTCATGGCGCGTCAGACCTCCCGGTCTGGGTCACGGGCTATGAAGGCCACATAGGCGATCAGCCCGAAGAAGCCGACGCCGACCACGACCAAGATGACGATCTCGAGTGTTTGCATCCTTGGATACTAACCAGGGCCGCAAACACGATATAGGTGCAGGCCCACCGACAATGGGTGGTGCGCTACCGCTCCGGGCAGGGCTCGTAGATACCGAGGCTTTCAATCTCTTGTTTGAGTTCCGCGAGGATGTCCGAGGGGGGATCCGAGTCTCTGTTCTCAATCCACTCTCCGCACTTTTCCCCGTCTGCGAGCGAGCCCATATAGCGGATTCGCCCGTTCTCGTGATAGACGATGATGTCGCCGTTCCACATGCCGTTCACGAGGTCACCGCGGAGCTGCACCTCCCTGGGATCGTCCTCGAATACCCGTTCGACCCGCCCCGTAAACGGCTCGAGCGTCTCTGCATCCATATAGATGCTGTCTTGCAGGACGAGTTCGTCCAGGGGTACGACTTGGCGGACGACGTCAGAGCAGCCGCTCAGGAGCAGAGAGATAAGAAGAAGGGCGCGATACATGGAGTGGGGATATGTGAGAGTCGATCCTCACTGCTACCGCGATTCGGGGGCCAAGGTTCGCCGAAGTCGCGGTTTCGTCGAAGACGGCGGCCAGCCGTTTGCCGCCCCACCACACGGCGGCCACGTTTAGCCCGCCTGTGGCGACTAAGAACAACCGCCCGACCGTCGCGGGCGGATAGCCTCTCAACCCGCCGGTACCTCATGCGCCCGACCAGCCGTTCACCCCTGTTCTTCGTCGCCTCGGCACTCCTCCTGCACCTCGCGGCGGCCCCCCTCCGGGCCCAGTCCCGGATAGCGACTCCAATCGTCCAGTCCGACCTCGCGAGGGGCTCCACCGAGGCTCGCCCCCTTACGCTGAGAGACGCGTCTCGCGACGACCGCTGGCTTGGCCTGGGCGTAAGCGACGTACGCTGGGCTCCAGACGGGTCCGGTGCGTATTTCCGCTGGAACGAGCGGCCGCAAGTCGGAGAGCTCCCTCAGAATGACCCTTGGTTCTTTGCCGATGCTTCAGGAGAATGGGTCACATCGCTCTCTCGCGGGGAGTGGGGCGAGGTCCCGAGCGCGGAACAGCGCTGGAACGCCTCAGCGACCGCAGCAACCTGGATTTCGGGCGATGGTCTGTGGCTCTACGACGCCGAGCGAGGGACCCGCCGGGTTGTGGCGATGGGGCAGGCCATACGCCGCCCTCGGTTCGCGTCAGGCGGGGACGCGGTCCACTTCGAGTCACAGGACGCCCTCTACCGGTACGACACAGGTGACGGTGCGCTGACCGTGTTGGCGAATCGGGTGGTGCGCGACACAGACGCCGGATCGGACGCTGCCGCTTGGCTGGCGGAGGAGCAACGTGAGCTCTTTGGCGTTGTGCGGGATCGTCAGGAGACTCGGCGCGGAGTCGAAGCCGCGCTCCGGTCCACGGGTCCGGCCAGGCCACAGGCCATTCCACTTCCCGAGTCGGCCCGCGTGGACGACATCCGACTCTCCCCAGGCGGAGCGTGGATCACCTTCCGCGCGACTTGGCCAGCAGAGGACCGCCCGCCGACTCAATACGTCGACTTCGTCTCCGAGTCTGGATACTCGGAGGTCAACAGCGCACGCTCAAAGGCCGGTGAACCGCGTGATCTGATTCGCTTGGGTGTGGTAGCAGTAGACCCGCTCGTCCCCACAGACAGCGTCGAAGTCCGCTGGATCGACCTCGACGAAGCCGGTGACGGGAAGACACTCCCGCACGGACCCGTCTGGAACACGAACGGCACGCGAGCGGTCGCTCAATTCATAGGCGAGGACCACGAGGATATGTGGATCGCCGAGATCGACCTGCCCTCAGCAAGCGCTCGCGTACTCACTCACGACCACGACGACGCGTGGATCGGCGGCCCACCCATTCAGGCAAACTACCTGCAACCGGCGCTGATGGAGTGGCTACCGGGCGGTGAGTTGGTCTTCGCGTCGGAGCGCAGCGGCTGGAGTCATCTCTATCTACTAGACGAGGATGGCGCGGTGCGCGCCCTCACGGAGGGCGCGTGGGAGGTCCGCAGCGCCCAGCTGTCTCCGGACCGGGCCAACTGGCTGCTCCAGACGAGCCGTGAACACCCATCGGAAGATCACCTCTACAGGATGCCTGCGACCGGCGGCCACATGGAGCGCCTCACCTCGGAAGCCGGTCGGCACGAGGGCTGGTGGTCACCGGACGGACAACGCCTCGCCGTGATCAGCAGCGAGAGCGTTCAGCTTCCAGACCTCTACGTGCGAGACGCCGAACCCGGTGCCGACGCCCAGCGTGTCTCAGTCAGTGGAGCCGATGCCTACTACCAGCACCCGCTCACCCGTCCGGAGATCGTGGAGTTCGAACATCCAGACGGCGGGCCGTTGTGGGCTTCGCTCTTCCGACCGGAGAAGCCGAACGCGGAACGAGCGGCGATCGTGCATATCCATGGCGGCGGATACCGGCAGTTCGCTCACCGTGGATACAGCGTGTACGGCTACGCGACCCACCTCGGCTTCATCAACTACATGCTCGAGCAGGGCTACACCGTGCTCGACTTCGACTATCGAGGGAGCGCAGGGTACGGCAGCGACTACCGCACGGACATCGCGGACGCCATGGGGATCTCAGACACAGACGGTGCGGTCGCAGGGGCCCGGTGGCTCGCCGCCAACGAAGGCGTGGACCCTGATCGGATCGGCATCTACGGCGTCTCGTATGGTGGCTTCCTAACCCTGACTTCTCTCTTCCGATACCCGGGTGTATTCAACGCCGGAGTGGCTCGCGCGGCTGTTACGGACTGGGCGCACTACAGCGACGGCTGGACCAGCAGGATCCTAGGCGTGCCGGCAGAGAACCCGGAGGCGTATCGACTTTCGAGTCCTATCTACTACGCCGAAGGGTTGGAAGACCCACTCTTGATCACCCACGGACTCATGGACGACAATGTTCACTTCCAGGACGCAGCACGTCTGGTGCAGCGCCTCATTGAGCTAGAGAAGGACTTCGAGGTGATGTACTTCCCGGTGGAGCCACACACCGTGGAGACTGAGGCGAGCCGGTATGACCTCGTGCGCAGGCAGGCGGCGTTCTTCGATGAGCACTTGAGAGGGATTCGCCGGTAGGCCCAAAAAAACCTGGCCAGCCTAACCCGCCAGCACTACACTGCCCTCTCTTGTCATAGCAGTACCTGAACAGCTGCACCCCAGAGAGACCGACATGACCACCATGACCCATCGCTCCAGACTGACCGCCCTCCTCGCTGCCGTCGCCCTCGCATCATGTGGTGGCGGGGACGCTGCGGACTCCAGCGCCGAAGCCGAAGCCCAGCTCGTCGAGCGCGCACGTGGCATCCACGAGCGTGTGATCACACTCGACACACACGACGACATTAGCGTGGCCAACTTCACGGCTGAGCGGAACTACACGATGGACCTCGGCAATCAGGTGAACTTGCCGAAGATGGAGGCCGGGGGCCTCGATGTGTCCTGGATGGTCGTCTACACGGGCCAGGGAGATCTCGACCAAGCAGGCTTCGACGCCGCGTATGCCAACGCGATCGAGAAGTTCGACGCGATCCACCGTCTGACCGAAGAGATCGCTCCGGACCGGATCGGCCTCGCGCTCACGTCGGACGACGTGCGCCGGCTGAACGCCGAGGGCAAAAAGATCGCCATGATCGGGATCGAGAACGGCTACCCCGTCGGCATGGACATCAGTCGGGTGCAGGAATTCGCTGAGCGTGGTGGACGCTACATGTCGCTTGCGCACAACGGCCACTCGCAGCTCTCCGATTCCAACACCGGCGAGCGTGACGACGTCTGGCTCCACGGTGGCCTGAGCGACCTGGGTCGTGAAGTCATCGCGGAGATGAACAAGTGGGGCATCATGATCGATCTCTCACATCCGTCGAAGGAAGCGAACCTCGAGATGATGGAGCTGTCGCGTGCCCCGGTGATCGGGTCGCACTCGGCTGCACGCTCGCTCGGCGACGTGAGCCGGAGCATGGACGACGAGTTGCTGATGGCACTCAAAGAGAACGGCGGCGTGATCCAGACGGTAGCGTTCTCGAGCTACCTGCTCCCTGAGAAGAACGCTTCGCACCGCGAGGCGCTGGGCGCGCTGGAGGCCTCCGTCGCCGCCGAAATGGGCTTTGAGGTCGTCGGGCGACGCGAGCAGTTCGGGATGAGTGAGGAAGAGAGGGCTGCTTACCAGGAGGCGTTTGCCCCCGTCGCTGCTGCCGTGGAGTCCCGCATGGAAGCCGAGGTCAACGCGGTTGCTCCTCCGGTCGACGTCGCGGACCTCGTGGACAACATCGACTACATGGTGAACCTCATCGGCCTCGAGCACGTCGGTATCAGCTCCGACTTCGATGGAGGTGGTGGCGTCAGCGGCTGGAACGATGCGGCGGAGACGTTCAACGTCACGCTCGAGCTGGTTCGCCGCGGCTACTCCGAGGATGAGATCGGGATGCTGTGGAGCGGCAACCTGCTTCGGGTGCTCGACGAGGTGCAGGCGCTAGCGGCGGAGATTCAGGCCGGCGGCTGATCGCTATCGGTCGGTAGCAACCGCGCTTCTGCGCGACGACCCCGAGGCTCACCGACAGGTGGGTCTCGGGGTCGTCTTATGGGCCAAGCCCGATCGGCATTAACGGGCGTTCGCGAACGCCCCTGCTGTTCGGGAGGCCGCGGCTCTGAGTCGCGAAGCTTCGCTCCCCTCCAAGTTGAGGTTCGTCATCGCGGCTACTGCGACCCCTCGCTCCGGAATGAGCAAACAAACACGCCGACTACAACCGCCAGAGTGATGCTGCTCAGGCCGAGCACTGTGATGGCTCAGCGAAGCCATGTCTCTATGATGAAAGAGCCATATTGAGCCAGTCCAGCGAAACTCGCGCCCACTCTCGCTGTACAAACTGCGAGATCCCAACCACTTGTCAGCGACCTTCGAGCCTTCCGTGTCTTAATGCGGTACAGCCGGATCAATCACGACGGAGTTCATAGATGCGCCTCTCCCGCTTCCTGACCGCTACAGCGTTCGCCGCCCTTCTGCTCCCCGCAGCAGCCGAGGCACAGCGCCGGATCCCCGACCCTCAGATTCCGCCGCCCAGCATCACGGAATACACCCCGCGGAACACCTTGGTTGTGCCCGAGCACCCGGTGCCGAGCGCTAAATTCCCGGTCGTCGATATGCACGGGCACCCGCCTACGCTCGACAACCCCGAGAACATCGCGACCGTATTGGCTGCAATGGACGAGTTGAACCTCGGCGTCATGATCCAGACCCGCGGAAGCTCGGGTGAACGTCTTACCAACCAGATCAACGCGGTGAAAGCAGCGGGGCTCGAACACCGATTCGCGTTCTTCACTACCCTCGACCTCCGCGATGTGGCGCCGGGTTCGGGAGCGAAGATCGCCGCACAGCTCGAGGCGGACGTGGCAGCAGGAGCGGTCGGCATCGGTGAGCTGAACAAAGGCTTCGGGCTCTTCACCATGAAAGCCGACGGTACTCGTCTGACCCTAGACGAACCGGAGTTGGACATCGTGTGGCAGACGGCGGGACGCCTCGGCATTCCGGTTTTTGTCCACACAGGTGACCCAGCAGAGTTCTTCGAGCCCCACGATATGGAGAACGAACGTTGGCTCGAGCAGTCGATTTATCCTCAGCGTCAGCTCAACGACCAGGCGCGCTTCCCCACGTTCGACGAGTTGATGGCCGAACGCGATCGGATGATCGAGCGGAATCCCGGCACGACGTGGATCATTGCCCACATGAGCTGGTACGGGAACGACCTCGGACGCCTTGGCGAGCTATTCGACAAATACCCGAATACGGTCGGCGAGCTCGGCGCGGTCCTTTACGACTTCGGCCGCCAGCCCCGGTTCGCACGCGAGTTCTTCGAGAAGTACTCGGACCGGATCCTCTTCGGGAAGGACTCATTCCAGCCCGCCGAGTACCCTTACTACTGGCGCGTCTTCGAGACCAACGACGAGTACTTCGACTACTACCGTGACTACCACGCCTTCTGGAAGCTCTACGGCATGGGACTCTCCGACGACCTGCTGCGGAAGGTCTACTACCAGAACGCAGTGAATGTCATTCCGGGGCTGCCAACGGAGGCGTTGCCTGGGAACTAGCCCGCCAGTTCAGCCGATGCCCAGGCGCCGCCGCGACCACATGGGTCGCGGCGGCGTTTTCTTTGCACCATGCGAAGTGAAGAGGGACACCATAGAGTGACGGTCAGTCACACCACTCATCGTCGGATCCTGCACATGCGTTCGATATCCTTAGCAGGCCTTTGCCTGCTCCTCGTGGCCTGCGACCCCATCCCCCCCGCGCCCGGTAGCCTCACACTGCTGGTAGCTGGAGGGACGATCATCGACGGAACGGGCTCCGAGGGGATCGTCGGCGACGTAGGTATGATCGGCGACAGGATCGCATGGGTCGGTGAGTCTGGCCAAGCCGTCGCCCCTGACACGATCGACGCAAATGGTCTGGTCGTTGCTCCGGGCTTCATCGACGTGCATAGCCACACGTCCCCGCAGATCGCCCGGGAAGAATTCAAGCTGAACGAAGGGGTTGCCAGGCAGGGTGTCACCACCGTGATCGGTGGACCGGACGGGTACTTCACCCCGGATGTACTACGCCGCCTCATCGCTGCACACGACTCGCTCGGCATCGGGACGAATGTCGGGTACTACGTGGGCCACAATGGCATCCGCGGCGAGGTCATGGGTGACGACCAGCAGCGCGCCCCGACCGACGACGAACTCGCCGTCATGCGCTCCGAGGTGCGCCGAGGCATGGAGCTCGGCGCTCTCGGCCTCAGCACCGGACTCATGTACGACCCCGGCATGTTCAGTCAAACCGATGAAATCATCGCGATGGCCAAAGAGGTCGAGCCCTTCGGTGGCATCTATGACTCTCATGTCCGTAACCCGGTACACGCCTTCCGTGACTCTGATCAAGAAGTCATCACGATCGCCGAGTCGGCGGGAATCGGCGGAAAGATCGGGCACATCAAGGGTGTCGGGCTCCAGAATGAAGGAGTGATCAACGACATCATCGCGCTCGTGGAGCAGGCGCGGGACCGCGGCTCGAATATCGTGTCCGACCAATACCCGTACGACGGCGCCGCCACGGCGGACATCGGCGGCATTGTGGTCGTTCCACCTGGCATGACAGGCGTCGAGACGATGCAGATGCTGATGACAGGGCGAGCGGAGCCGACACCAGAAATGATCGCGACCGCGCAGGCCGAGCTAGCGGCCGCGGCAGCGGACCCCGCCAAGTGGACTGCCCTTAAGGCAGCCAGTGAAAACGGTGTAGACGGTGGCTTCGCGTGGCTCAAGGCCACTGGCTACACGAGCATGCGCATCGTGAGCGCACCGGACCAACCGGAGATCGTCGGTCGTTACCTGTCTGAGATCGCGGAGACCGAAGGTAAGGATCCCTTCCGAGTAGTCACCGACCTTCTCGCCACAGGCTCGCCCATCAACCTCACACTGGGTGCCATCAAGGAACCGGACGTGCGGGCGATCATGGTGCAGCCGTGGAACATGATCGCGAGCGACGGTGCTTGGGCGGACGGATCGGACTCTCCCGAGGGACACCCCCGAAGCGCCGGCACCTTCGCGAGACTGCTCGGTCACTATGTCCGCGAAGAAGGTGTTCTCTCACTCGAAGAAGCCGTACGAAAGATCACGTCGCTCCCGGCGGACTTCCTCGGCCTGGAAGGCCGCGGCCGGATCCGCGCTGGTAACACCGCAGACCTCGCCATCTTCGATCCTGAGACCATCATCGACAGATCGGACTGGGACTATCCGAACCGCTTTGCCGTGGGCGTCGAGCACGTGCTCGTCAACGGAGCCCGGGTACTATCTGATGGCGAAATGACGGGTGCTGCGCCTGGACGGGTGATCCGTCGCGGAGGGAGCTAAGGCGATCCTCCGCCCGCGCCGCGCAGATACACGACCACGACCCCGGCAGTGGCGCCGGTCCCGTACAAGGTTGTCGCATTGATCGGGTCCATGATCACGAAACTCTGAATCTCTTCGGGCGCGTAATGCGCCAGCGTCTCTGGTGCCACGAACACATTGTTGATGAGCACCTGGGCGCATCCGGCGCTCAGCCGGATGATGATGCAGCGGTAGCCATCCGAGTCTTCGGTGATGTGAGACACTTTGCCGGACCAACGCAGCACATCAGCAATGTGGGCGGCACTGGAAACGTGCTTCTGGAAGTCCGCACGATCCCAATGAAAGCTGTTCGAGATATCTGCCAACCGCATCGCCTCATCGCGGACACGAGCGTCGACGCGGATGTCGATGCCGTCCAACTCAAATGGCCTCGCGGACAACAGAAATTCGAGGTCGATATCCGGCAGGTCCGGTGAGCCGATAGGGATCGTGAGCGAGTCGTAGCTGAAGTGTCGGATGACCAACGTGTCGGGACCACGCACATCCAGTTCGCCGAACGAAAAGCGCCCGTCAACGTCAGTGATCCGGCGCTCGCCGGCCACCGTGAGAAAGACCTCAGCGCCCGGAATGGCCTTTTCTGATGACGAATCGAGGACCGTGCCCTCCAAATAGCCTTCGGGGAGGTCGTTAGGCACTCCCGCTACAAGCGCGCTGGCCATCACGAAGACGGACGGACGCAGGAACGTTCGGATTGATGGACTCATAACTGCGTGTACGCCGCAGGGGTGTGGGTGCTTTCAGCTTGTCCCTTAATACTAGGGATCCTACCCTGCCATCACACCACTCTCGTCCCAAGTGGGTGCACCACAGCACCCCACCACGCAGAGCCTAACCATGACGATTCGCTCGATCCGGCCCGCCTCTGCCGCCATGGCAACGATCCTCACTGCGTCAGCCCTTGTTCTTTGTGCCGATGGCGCGAGCGCGCAGGCGGTGAGCGTCGAGGGAGCTCTCGGTCAGCCGTCCGTGCGCACCGGGCTTGAGTACATCGATGAACGCAGGCAGGAGACCGCCGACTTCCTGCGCATCATAGGGGGCATCGTCTCTCCGTCGGGACAGGAGCACGACCGAGCAGCAGCGGTCGCCGATCGAATGCGAGAGATCGGCCTCAGCGACGTCCACGTCACTGAGAGCCCAAACGCCGTCGGCATCATTCCGGGGAGATCAGAACGCACCATCATCTTCGTCTCGACACTCGACGACCTCGCCACCGTGGCCGACCAACAACGAGCGGCCGCCTCCCTTCCCCGAATCGAAGGCGGTCGAGTCGTAGGGCCGGGAACGAATACCTCGGTCACAAGCGCTGCTATCGTCGCTGCGGCTCAGGCCTATCTCGAGACAGGCCGACAGCCCGAGCTGACACTCGTCTTCGCCGCGGTCGCGCAGGAGGAGACCGGTATGCTCGGGATGCAGGCCCTCTACGAGGAGTACCGAGGCCGTGCCGAAGCCTTCGTCGACGTCCTAGGTGACGGTCACAGCATCTCCTATGGTGCGCTGGGCATCCACTGGTGGCGGGTCATCGCGAGCGGCCCTGGGGGACACACACTTTCCGGTGGCCTCCCCAACGTGAACCAGGCGATTGGGCGTTCGGTGGATCGCATCCTGTCGCTTCCGGACGCCGCACGCACCGACGACTCGCGCACCCGCATCAACATCTCGGTCCTCCAAAGTGGTTCCGTGTTCAATCACAAACCCGAGGAGGGTTGGTTCTCGTTGGATATCCGGTCGATGGATGCCGGCACCATCGAATCGATCGAGCGACAGGTAGGGGGAATTCTCGCAGCAGTGACTACGGAGACGACGATCGATCTGACCATGGAACCGTTCCAGCTGACACCAGGCGGCCAGATTCCTGGAGCGGCTCAGTCAGACCTCGTGATCAACGCAGCCGACATATCACGTCATCTCGGATACGAACCGACCCTGTCGACCTCCGGCTCCTCGAACATGAACGTCTCGGTCGCGGGGGGAACGCTCTCGATAGGGCTGGGAGGCTCCCGTGGGGGTGAACGAGGCCAGCCGGAGGAGTGGGCGGACATCGATGGGATGATGAGGACCGCACAGCACGTCTATCTGCTGGCAGTGAGCCTCGGCGGAGGTAGCTGAGTTCGCTAGGACGCGGCGACCTCGGCAAACACCTCGCGCAGCCTGTCGCTCCCAACGCTCCGACCACACCTGCAGCCGTTCCGGCTCCCAGAAACTGCCGCCGGGTAAGACCTGACGCTGAACCGACCGCAGCCGAATCGGCCGAAAGGGGGCGTCCGCCATCAGGGCTTGGAGACGTCGGGTTCGTGGCGAGCGGAGCAGTCCAGTGCATGGGTCCATCTCCTCATAGTGGGCGACGCTGCCAGCATACCGGCAGCACACCGGTCTCGCCACGGTACCTCACCGGGTACGGCCAACACCCCCGCGCCCCTTGACTTTCGACCGAGCAGGTCACGATCTACCAAGGCGACCCTTCCCTTAGAAGAGCACGGCACCCATGGAACTCTGCATCGAAGGCCTCTCCAAGACGTACCCCAATGGCGTAAGGGCCCTCGACAATGTCACGCTGGAAGTCCCACAGGGAATGTTCGGCCTCTTGGGCCCGAACGGCGCCGGAAAGTCGACGCTCATGCGGACACTAGCGACGCTCCAGGAGCCCGACACCGGGTCGGCACATCTCGGAGACATCGACATCCTCACCGAGAAGGACCGACTCCGTGAGACGCTCGGATACCTGCCGCAGGAGTTCGGATTGTATCCGAAAGTCCGCGCCGTCGATCTACTCGACCATTTCGCGATTCTGAAGGGCATCACGAACAAGAAAGAGCGGAAACAGGTTGTCGACGCGCTGCTCGAGCAGACCAACCTCACCGACGCCAGGAAGCGGAAGCTGGGCGGGTTCTCAGGCGGGATGCGTCAGCGCTTCGGGATCGCCGTAGCGCTGCTCGGTGACCCAAAGTTGATCATCGTGGACGAACCGACGGCCGGGCTCGACCCAGAGGAGCGCGTGCGCTTCCTCAACCTGCTCAGTGAACTCGGTGAAAATTCAGTCGTCATCCTCTCGACGCACATCGTCGACGATGTCAGTGAACTCTGCTCTCGAATGGCCGTAATCAGCCGGGGACAGATTCTCCGAAAAGGAGACCCCGCCGAGGCAATCAACGACCTGCGTGGGAAGATCTGGAAGAAGAGCATCGCCAAGGACGAGATCGACGCGTACAGCGATCGGCTCAACGTGATCTCAACGAGGCTCCAGGCTGGCAGTCGTGTGATCCACGTCCAGGCGGACAACCAGCCGGATGATTCGTTCGTTTCGGTCGAGCCCGACCTCGAGGACGTCTACTTCACAACCATGCTCGGGGCCGGCCGGAGTGTGGACGGAGAAGAGGCCGTCCAGATTGCGGACTCCGCTTCATGAGCCAGTTCCTGTCCGTCTTCAAGTTCGAGGTTCTCTACTACGCGAGGCGGATCTCGACGTACGTGTACTTCGGTATCTTCTTCGGACTGTCCGTCCTTCTGATGTCAGCCATCGGCGGCGCTTTCGACAGCGTATCGGTCGGATTCGGCGGCGGCGGCGGAAACGTCGCGGTGAACTCTCCTTGGGCGCTCTTCGGCCTAGTCGCGTCGCTTTCGCTATTCGGCATCATCGTGACCGCGGCGCTCCTGGGTCACTCCGCGCAACGTGACTTCGAGACTGGTTCGTTCCCACTCTTCTTCACCCAGCCCATCAACAAAGCCGCATTCCTCGGTGGTCGCTTCTTCGGCGGACTCGTCACGAACGCGTTCGTCTTCCTCGCCATCCCGCTCGGGGTCTGGTTCGGCGCGCTCTTGCCCTTCCTCGACGCGGAACGCCTCGGCCCCCACCTGCCGTCGCACTATCTAGACCCGTTCATCAATCTGGTCCTGCCCAACATGTTCTTCACCGGCGCGCTCTTCTTTGGGCTCGCACTCATCTCTCGGCGCATGCTCCCCAACTACGTCGGCGGAGCCGTCCTTCTCATTGGGTACCTGATCTCGGGACAGCTCGTCTCGGACATGGAAAACGAGTTCGTGGCGAGCCTCATCGACCCCTTCGGAGGACAGGCGTTTACGACGCTCACCAAGTACTGGACCGTCGCCGAAAAGAACACACTCATGATCCCGGTGACGGGCGAGTACCTGTACAACCGTCTCCTGTGGATCGCGATCGGCTTTGGCGTTTTCGCGCTGTGTTACAAGATCTTCTCGTTCTCACACATCGGCCCATCGTTGCCGTTCGGGAAGAAGAAGCAGACTCCCGTTCCGGATGCTCCGGTCCGTAGACGAGTGACCCGCGTGGAGATTCCTCACGCCACGCGTTCGTTCTCGGGTGCTGCCGCCGTCGCGCAGCTCTCGTCGATGACTCAGCAGGCGTTCGGATCCGTCGTGCGAAATGTCTACTTCGTGGCCATCGTGGGCGCTGGGCTTCTCTTCTTGGGCCTCAGCGCTCCGCTGGTCGGCGAGCTCTATGGGACGTCCACCTTCCCGGTGACCTACGAGACACTTGAGGTCCTTGAAGGGAGCTTCTCCCTCTTCGTACTCGTGCTCATTGCCTTCTATTCGGGCGAACTCGTTTGGGAGGAGCGTGATCTCAAAGCGGATCAGCTCTACGACTCCACGCCCATGAAGACGTGGATCCCCTTCGTGTCCAAGCTGATCGCACTTTCATTGACCGTCGGGATCCTGCTAATCGTCATCATGTTCGCCGGCCTCGTCAGCCAGGCAGTTCGTGGGTACTTCGAGTTCGAGATCGGGCTCTACATCCAGACGCTCTTCGGGCTGCGTTGGATCGACTACATCCTGCTCTGCGTCATCGCCCTGCTCATCCACACGCTTGTGAACCACAAGTACATGGGCCACATGCTCATCATTGGCCTGTTCGTCTTTACGCTGTTCATGGGCCAGCTCGGCATGGAGCACAATCTCTACCGATACGGATCGGACATCGGTGAGACTTACTCGGACATGAATAGCTTCGGGCCGTTCCTCGGGCCTTTTTTCTGGTTCAAGGTCTACTGGGGCTCCGTCGCGGTGCTGTTCGCCTTCGTCTCGAACCTCTTCTGGGTCCGCGGTCTGGAGGGTGGTGGCCGGTTCCGCTTCCGCATCGCGAAGCGGCGCATGTCCCCGAAGCTGCTGGGCACAAGCGCGCTTGCCATCGGGCTCGTGATGGCTACGGGCGGCTTCATCTTCTACAACACGAACGTCCTCAACGAGTACCGCACCAGCCTCCAAGGTGAGGAACTCCAAGCGCGGTACGAGAGGGACTACAAGCAGTTCGAGGGCATGCCCATGCCCCGCATCGTTGCAGTCGATGTGGAAGTGGACATCTATCCCGAAGAGCGGGACGCAGACTTACGCGGCGTCCTGACCATGACGAACAAGACCGATGGCGCCATCGACTCGGTTCATGTGAACCTGTCTTCGACACTCGACGTTCAGGCGCTCGACTTCGGTCGGTCTGCACAGCTCGTCCTGAACGACGAAGAACTGGCCTATCGCATTTATGAATTCGATGAACCCTTCCTGCCCGGCGACACCACGACACTGACCTTCGATCTGACGCGTCAGGTCGATGGCTTCGGGAATTCGGCGACGCTCGGCGTCGTCTCAAACGGCACGTTTATCAACTCGGGACTCATGCCGAGCCTGGGTTACAACGCGAACGGCGAGCTCGGGAACGACAATGTGCGCCGGAAACACGGCTTCGAGCCGCGGGACCGAGTGGCAGCAGTCGACGATTCCGTCGGACTCTCGAACAACTACATCTCGAGTGACGCCGATTGGATCGATTTTAAGGCCCTCGTCAGTACCGTCGAAGACCAGATCGCGATCGCACCTGGATACATCCAAGAGGAATGGGTCGAAGACGGACGTCGTTATTTCCGCTACGAAATGGACGACCCGATTCTCAACTTCTACTCGTTCCTGTCCGCAGACTGGGAAGTCGCGACCGACACGTGGAATGACGTCGACATCGCCGTCTACTACCACGAAGGGCACGAGTACAACGTCCAGCGCATGATCGATGGCGTGAAGAAGTCACTCGCCTACTTCAGCGCGAATTGGGGTGAGTACCAGCACCAACAAGTGCGTATCCTGGAATTCCCACGGTACGCGTCGTTCGCCCAATCCTTCCCGAACACGATTCCGTATTCGGAGGCCATCGGGTTCATCGCGGACGTCGATCCGAATGACCCGGATGACATCGACTACCCCTTCTACGTCACCGCACACGAAGTCGCGCACCAGTGGTGGGCGCATCAGGTAATTGGCGGACGCGTGCAGGGTTCAACCGTGCTCTCAGAGACCATGAGCCAGTACTCGGCACTCATGGTCATGGAGCAGGAGTACGGCGAGGACAAAATGAAGAGCTTCCTCGAATACGAGATGGACAGCTACCTCCAGGGGCGGGCCTTCGAGTCCAAAAAGGAGCTGCCGCTCATCCTCAATGAGAACCAGGGCTACATCCATTACCGGAAGGGCTCGGTCATCATGTACGCCCTCAAGGATTACATCGGGGAGGCGGCCGTGAACCAAGCTCTTTCCGACTTCCTGGACGAGACCCGCTACATGGGCCCGCCGTACCCGAACTCGCTCATGCTACTCGAGCACCTCAGAGCTGCCACGCCTGACTCATTGGCTTACATCATCGAGGACATGTTCGAGACGATCTCGCTCTACGAGAACCGGGCGGTCGACGCGACGGCCGAGGAACAAGCAGAAGGTTCGTATCTCGTCGAACTGGACCTGAACCTCGCGAAGTTCCGTGCAGACTCACTCGGAAACGAGAGTGAGATTGCCATCAACGACCTCGTGGATATCGCGGTGTTCGGTGAGGACGAGGACGGTGAGGAGACGACGCTCTACCTGGCCAAACACTGGGTCACGTCGGGCGAGCAGACCATTGAGCTCCGGGTGGACGGGGTGCCTGTCCGAGCGGGGATCGATCCGAGATACAAGCTCGTGGATCGGAACAAGGACGATAACGTGGTGGAGGTGACGGTGGGGGGTGAGGGGGGTTAGCTGCCTCCTAGTATCCCACAGCCTTCCCCGACGGGTTCCTCCTCGGCTCCGCAATTCCCGTGAACCACCCGGTCTCCGGGTCGATCATCAACGCGTGGATGTTCCCATGTCGCCGAGCAATGAGTGTGTGCCCCATCGCTTCCAACTGGACCAACGCCGCCGGTGGAACGCCGCCGCCCGACTCCTCCTCATACTCAATGTGGTCGGGTAACCACTGATGATGGATTCGGGGGGCGATGACAGCGTCTTCGATGCCCATGCCGTGGTCGATGACGTTTACAATGGTCTGGAGCACCGCGGTAATGATCCGGCCCGAGCCGTCGCCGCCCACCACCATGAAGTTCTTGCCGTCCTTGGCGACGATCGTGGGCGTTTGTGAACTGATCATGCGTTTGCCCGGCTCGATGCTGTTGGCATCACTGTACACATGGCCGGAGTGGTTCGGCACGCCCGCCCGGGCGCTGAAGTCCCCCATCTGGTTGTTGAGGAGGAATCCGGCTCCGTCCACCACCAAGAGGCTTCCGTAGGCCGAGTTGATTGTCGTGGTCACGGAAACCGCCATGCCGTCCCCATCGACCACGGAGAAGTGGGTGGTCTCATTGCTCTCCGAGACTGCCACGTCCACGTCGCCATGTGTGATCTGATCGCTGGGGGTGGCACGCTCAGGATCGATGTCACTCGCCCGGTGGTCGCCGTATTCCTTGCTGACCAAAACGTCACGAGGCACGTCCACGAAATCGGGATCAGCGATGTACCAATTCCGGTCCGCGAAACTCCGGCGCATGGCTTCGGCCATGAGATGCAGCGTTGCTCCCTGGCCCTGCTCCATCCCAGCAAGGTCGTAGCGTTCCAGGATGTTGAGTGCACCGATCAGGGTGATGCCTCCGGAACTCACGGGCGGCATGGAGACGATGTCGTACCCGCGATAACTGCCCTGCAAGGGAACGCGTTCTTTGACCTCGTACCCCCTGAGGTCCTCATGGGAGATAAGTCCGCCGTGAGCCTCCATGGTCTCGACGATGCGGTCGGCGACCCAACCACCGTAGAAGCCGCTCCGGCCTTCTTCGGCGATGGCTCCTAAGGTCTCGGCGAGGTCCGGCTGGGCCCACACCTCTCCCGTGAGGTAGCGCGTGCCGTCGAGCTTGTTGAACACTGCCTGCGACGACGGGAATTGGGCGAAGCGCTCGCCGCCCATGTCCTGGTTGAGCACCCAGCCATCCCGGGCCAGTCCAATGGCCGGGCGGATCACTTCCTCACGATTCATCGTCCCGTGCAGTTCGAGAGCATGAAGCGTTCCGGCTACGGAGCCGGGCACCCCGGCGGCGAGGGCTCCCACCCGGGTGAGGTCCTGCGCAAAGTCACCGTTTTCATCCAGGAACATGTCCCTATACGCCCGGCCTGGGGCCTGTTCACGAAAGTCGATCGCGAAGCTCTCACCATCGGGTGTGCGAATCACCATGAAGCCCCCGCCTCCGATGTTACCAGCAGAGGGCAGCACCACTGCGAGGGCATAGAACGTCGCCACGGCGGCGTCAACGGCGTTGCCACCGTTTCTCATGACGTCTATGCCGACCTGGGAGGCGAGTTCGTGGGCGCTGACCACGAGGCCATTTCTGTATGTGCCTGGGTCCGGTATGACCTCATGGGCTGCATCGTCTGTGGCGCAAGCCACAGAGAGCATGACGAGCGCGACGGAAGTGATGCGGAGGAAGTCTCGGTATCCCATCTTCGCTACCTGATACTTGGCGTACTGGCCGGCGCCCGCCTATGCCCCGTGGCCTGCTCGAACGCATACCCGAGGCTCAAGAGCATCCCTTCCGTGAATGGCCGTCCTAAGAACTCGATACCCACCGGCAGGTCGTCCGTTGTGAAGCCAGCCGGCACGGTAAGCGCAGGAAAGCCAGTCGCAGGACTCAACTGACGGTTGTCCCCCCATCCATACCCGTCTTTCGGAGTCGCATTCGTCTCGACGTCCAGAGCGATGAGTGTGGGCTGATGGTCGAATGTCGCATGCACCAGGGCGTCGAGATTGTGGTCCGCCATCGCTTTGAGCACCGCGGTGCGAACCGCATCCCGCTTGAGCATCACCTCTAGGTACCCAGGGTCGTCCGTTGTCTTGCCGGCCACGCCCCACATGGCAAGGGAGCGCCACGGATTCACGATCCCCGACAGTAGGATGTCCCTGAACGTCGTGTACGGTGGATCGCTGAGTTGGGCGAGATACTCGTTGGTAGCCTGCTCCGTCTCATAGCTGTTGTTGATCGTCCCAAGAACTTCGAGTCCTGGGATCTCAAGCGGATCAATGACTTCAGCACCCAAGGCACTCAGCTGTGCGATCGCGCGATCCATCACGGCACGAACCTTCGTGTAGTCTTCAGACGAAGGATCCGTTCTAGTGTCCATCGGGTCCCGGATGATCCCGACACGGGCGCCTTCTAGGGCCCGAGTGTCTAGCAACTCCGTGTACGAGTCGGGCACTTCTCCGAACGACTTGGCCGTTAAGGGGTCATTCGGATCGTACCCCGCGATGGCATCGAGGAGGAGCGCAGCATCCGTCACGGTCCGCGTCATTGGCCCCATGGTGTCGTGCGTGGGGTTCGCGGGCATCATGCCATACGTGCTGACCAGCTCGAGCGTCGGCCGCAGCCCGACGAGGTTCGTAACCGAGGCCGGTCCCCGAATCGACCCGCCTGTATCCTCGCCAATCGAGACCATGCCTAAGCTCGCCGCCGTGCCCACGGCACTCCCACCCGACGATCCCGAGGGATTCCGGTCAGTGGCATAAGGGTTCCGAATGATGCCGTACGCAGACCCTACGTAACGTGAAGCGAACTCGCCCATATTGGTCTTCGCGAGAATGATCGCCCCTGCCTCCTTCATACGGACGACGATCGTCGCGTCCCGATCCGATTGGAAATTCTTAAATAGGGCGGACCCATAAGTGGTCGGCATATCACCAGTCTCGACCTGGTCCTTCAGGAGGACCGGCACACAATGGAGTGGGCCGGTGAGGCCGTCCCGCTCCAGAGCAGCATCCTTGGCGTCTGCCTCCTCAAGCACCCGAGGGTTGAGCGTCTGGACCGTGTTGAGCATCGGTCCTGCCTGGTCGTACGCCTCGATCCGCTCGATATAGGCCTGGACCAACGCACGGCATGTGAGATCCCCGGACCGCATGGCGGCATGGGCCTCCGCAATCGTGGCTTCGACCACGTCGAAGGACTGAGCCGCTGCGGCGGTGCTGGTAATCGCTGCGAACACCACGACGACTGATACGAGTCGGAGAACGCGCAGGACTGTGGGAGTCGTGATCGACATGGAAGCCCCTGGAGGGAGTGACACGAGGTAGGATTGAAGCCAACGACATCGTACGCCCCTTCCCGCTCAACCGCATCCGCACTTTGCGCGGCACCGCAATCAACATCAAGCTGGACAGAAGTAGTACCGGCAGATGGCCGTCATCGGAGGGCATGGGGCCGAACTTTGGATCGACGCCGTGAGTCCTAGCGGTTCTCCATCCAGCGCACCGCAGCGGGGTGCAGCGGGATCGGCGAATCCACGAGGCGATCAAGATCGATCTGCTTCGCCATGGCGTGGACCTGCTCGAGGGATGCCCGGTCATCAGCCAGCATGCTCAGTAGTGTCGTCACGACGTCGTCGTCAAGTGACTCCAACGCGACGATCCAATTGATGACCGCCACGGTAGGCACGGCTTCCTCGACCCCTGGATAGGTACCAGCGGGTATTTCACCTGTGGTGTAATAGGGATGCACGGAACGGAGAGCTTCGACGCCCTCGGCCGTCACTGGCAGGAGCTTCACATTCCCGGTCGTCGTGGCTTCTAGGACCGCCGCTGCGGGATACCCCACAGAAATAATCGCCGCATCGATTGCCCCATCCCGAAGCGCCGTCGAGGACTCGGCAAAGGACAGGTATTGAGGATTGATGTCGTCGTAGGTCAGTCCATGTGCTTCGAGCAGGTGCCTCGACATCTGCTCCGTACCGGAGCCCGCCGCACCAACGGACACCCGCATCCCCCCGAAGTCCGCGATGGTCTCAGCGGCACTTTTACCCGAGACCAAGACGTGCGTCAGGTTGGGGTACAGAGGGGCCAAGATCCGGAGATCCGAGACGGCTTGCGTGAAGTCACCTTCGCCCTGCTGTCCCTGGAACGCTGTCACCGCGAGGACGAACGCCAGATCCATCTGACGCGCAGCCAAGCGATTGATGTTCTCTACGGATCCGCCGCTCACTTCCGCGGTGAACTGACGAGCGGAGTCGGCAATCGAGAGTCGGCTCGCGATCGCGCCACCCAGCGGATAGTAGATGCCGCCGGTTCCCGCCGTGCCCAGTGAAAGGAACTCAGGGCCGCCTTCAGTACTGCACGCGGTCAGGACACTAGCAGCCAGCAGGACTGCGAGGAGAGAAGTTTTTTTCACCGGGGACATCTCCGAGGACTGTGTTCAAATCGATCGACCGCTGCGAAGGCGGCGTTCGTCATTCAGCCCTAGAAAAGACCACAACAACGCCGACTAGCCCAGCCCCATCCGTGGCCAGGCCCGGGAGCACCAGTGCGAGCGCCGCGACGAAGAGAATCACGCGCTCCCACCACACGATCGGTCGCCGGGCGAAACCCATCCCCGCTGCAGCCAGCGCCGTCACGCCAACAATGGCACTCACAAAGGCCAGCGTGATCTCAGGAATCGTCCCCACGAGCAGAAGCGGGGGGCCGTACACGAACATGAAGGGCACCACGAACCCGGCTCCAGCCAACACCGCAGCAGTCATCGCAGTTTTTAGTGGTGGAGCGCCGGAGATCCCGGCCGCAGCAAATGCCGCGAGCGACACCGGGGGCGTCACGTTCGAGATGCATCCGAAGTAGAAAATGAACAGGTGGGCCGCGAGCAGAGGCACACCCAATTGAACGAGCGCAGGGGCCCCGAGGGCG
Organism: Longimicrobiales bacterium; assembly: GCA_029245345.1. Taxonomy (NCBI): domain Bacteria; kingdom Pseudomonadati; phylum Gemmatimonadota; class Longimicrobiia; order Longimicrobiales; species Longimicrobiales bacterium. Next base: position 846,480 of record JAQWPM010000012.1, on the reverse strand, counting down.
GCCAGCACCACATACGCGGCCGTAGTCGGGAGACCCATGCCCAAGACGATCGAACCCAGTGCGGTGAGCATGAGCGCACTCAGGAGATTGCCCCCTGACACTTGGATAATGAGCTCCGACATGCGGAGTCCGATGCCCGTGAGCGACGCCACACCGACAACGATGCCGGCGGCGGCGCACGCCGCGGCGACCTGAACCGCCCCACGTCCTGCCCGCTCCATCACCGTGCGGATTTCAGGCAACGAAGGCCGAGTCGCTGGACGCAAATACGCCATGACGAACGCAGAGGTCACACCCCAGAATGCCGCGCGCATGGGCGAGCGGCCCATACCCAACAGGATCACGATCGCGGCGAGTGGCAGCAGCAGATGCAGCCGATCTGAGACTTTTTCTACATCACCAGTCCCGGCAGGCTTAATGCCCATGCGGCCGGCGCGAAAATGGATGGCGGCAATCAGGGCAGCATAATACAGAATCGCGGGGATTACCGCTGCAGCGGCTACCTCCAAATAGGGGATGTTGGTCCACGTCGCGAGAATGAACGCGCCCGCGCCCATGACCGGCGGCATGAGCTGCCCACCCGTGCTCGCCGCAGCCTCGATGGCACCCGCAAAGAAGGGCCTAAATCCCGCACGTTTCATGAGCGGGATCGTGAACGACCCCGTAGTGACGACATTCGCGACCGCGCTGCCAGACAACGAGCCCATCAAGGCGCTCGCGACGGCGGCCGTCTTTGCCGGGCCGCCGCGCGTGCGCCCCGCGACTCGGTTCGCCAAGGCGATCAACAGCGCACCACCACCGGCGACATCAAGCACTGCCCCAAAGAGCACGAACAAGTAAACGAAGTCCGCCGACACCCCGAGCGGCACTCCCCAGATGCCTTCGGTGGACAAGAAGAGCTGCTCAACCAGGCGCACGACCCCGTATCCGCGATGAGCCAAGAAGCCGGGCAGATATGGACCCGCGAACGCATAACCCAGCGCGAGCAGACACACGATGACCAATCCCCAGCCCGTCGCCCGGCGAGCCAGCTCGAGGACGAGAAGAATCAGAACTCCGCCGGCAATCAGATCGAGTTGCGTGGGATTAGCGGATCGGCTGACCAGCTGCTGGTTTTGAGACGCCAGGTAGCCACATACCAGAACCGTGATTCCCGCCAGCACCCAGTTGAGCCAACTCAGCTCGTCGGATGAAACCGATTCCTCTTCGTCCACCGGGTTCGTCGCGTCCCCGTCCGCCTCTACGACCTCGGCGGCCGCAGAGGCTCGCCGTTTACGCTGTACCCCAACGCCCAGAAAACCCAACGCTGCCATCAGGGCCAGGTGAACAGGCCGCTGAATCAGTGCGGTGAATGGCGAGAATCCCGCCGCATAGAGGTGGAACAGCGCCGCCGCCGCAGAAACGGCCGCAATCACCCACGCGCGCACCCGCATGCTTTTGCTCAACCGAGCTCCCAACCTGGGGTGCCCGCATAGTCGGGGCGAACGAGAACGATGTCACCCGGGTCATTTGGGTTGATCACCCCAAGCACGAGGCACTCGCTTTTGAATCCGGCTACGAGCCGTGGCGGGAAGTTCACAACAGCCAGTATCTGGGTGCCCAGGAGGTCCTCCACATGATATCGATGGGTGAGTTGAGCGGACGAGCGTAGCACGCCAACCGGCTCCCCGAAATCCAGCGTCAGCTTAAAGGCTGGTTTCCGGGCCTCGGGAAACGGCTCAACGGCAACAACTCGTCCGCTGCGAATTTCCAGTTGATCGAAGATCTCGATAGCGGTTTCCGGCTTGCTGTGACCCACCGTTACGGCATGAAGCGCGCGGCGATCAACGCAACAACCAAGAGCAGCCCGATGATGAACGCGGCGGCGCTCCCGAAGCTCCGCCGGCTATCGATGGCGGTCGCGCCTTGGGCGATCACGAGCGATGCCCATATCTGCGTCAGGTCAAACGCCTTGAACACGTTCAACAAGTACCCGTCCTCCAGGAAGAACATGAAGCTCCCCAGATTCATCGTGAGCTGGGGGTTACCCGTCGAGATCCTGAGTGGGGTGATCAGCAGTCCGAAGAACAACGGGATGAGCCATGCATGGGCGGTCACCGAGAGGTACTGCCGATATCTCCCTTCGTCCCCGAGGATGAACGCGAAGATCAACGTATAAACACCCGCGAAGATGAACGTGAATAGCGCCGTGGAGATCGCCGCGAAGATCGGCGTCGCAATCTTCGTGACCTGCACGATCGTGTCCGATATCTCCGGCAACTCATTACCGCTCTCCAGAATCGCCTCGCGCTGTATCTCCATGAACACTTCCACAGGGATCAGCGCCATCTGGACGGCGATCAGAACAACCCCGGCTAGGACAGCGGCTCCGAACACCGGCTTCGCCGCCAATGCCTCGACCAGCGCGCCCGGATTGAAGAACACATCGACCATGCGCTTGTAGAACGGCGGCACCGTCGGGCCCTCTTCGGCAGCCTCCTGCGTTTCAGCAGGCTCATTCATTTCGTGCTGAGGCATCTCGGATTCGGACGGATCCATGTGCATCTCCTTAAGTACGGAACGGGCGATCAGCCCCAAAGACCGACCGCCCTCCAAATCGGTCCTAGTTTATCCGTCGCGTGGTGCTCGTGCCGTTCATCTGCATCGACATGGCCATCGGGGCCGCGGACACTTCGGTCGTGCCATCACCCTCGAAGGTCAGAACCCGCTCGTGCATGACACCCGCCTGCATGTCCCACAGCAGGTGCCCTTCCATCATCGCGCTCATGCTCTGGAATACATCCATGCCCTCGACCGCGGCTTCTGTCTCGCTCACAGAACTTCCAGTGATGTCGATCCGCAACATCGAACGACCGTCGACGATAACGTCACCCACAACGGAGTACTGACTGATCGTGGTCGCCGAGATCGTACCCGGCCCCTCGTCGCCGGAGTATGAAACCGTGTCAGTCCACATATCACCGACCCCGACGCCCGTGCCAGGCAAACCCGGTAGGAACGCCTGCATGGTCGAAAGTGGCGCGAACAGGGTGGAGGCATTGCCGGTCACATCCGGCACTGACCCGACGGTCACGTTGCCCGTCCGGTCCACCGAATAAACGAGCGGACCCTTGATGCCGCTTTCGTCGGCTGTCATCGGTGCGCCCATCGGTTGGGTCAACCGCGCTCCGAAGTCCTCATACGTCAAAGTGACCTGAACCGCCCCGGCCACATCAGCGAACACCGCGTTCACCGTCGCAGATTGGGCGGTGCTCATCTGCATCATCTGGCCCATCGCGTCGATCTCGATGTAGCTGGTGTCTGCGGTCATATACGTGACCGCAGCAGGGTTCGGAACCGAATACCCGAGGCCCGCCGGTGCCGGAGGTCCGCCGCCGCCGCAAGCTGCGAGACCCAAGAACATAAGAGCAATAATGGAAAGCCTCACACGCATGGCTGTCTCCTCAAGTGGTGAGTCCATGCGCGCGGGACAACGCCAACGGGCACAAACGATTGCAATGTCAAGTGTAGCCTAGGGCGGTCGCGGGCGAAATCTTCGCAAACCGTGCCCTTGGCCGGCCGTGAGAGACCCTGTATTCTGTTGAACTCTTCTTTTCCGGGATCCCTGGAAAGCCGAACGTCAGACCGCATCTCCGAGCACGTCAGATGAGCCTCCGGACCAATCCAGACCGAATTCTCGACAACATCGACCGCGCACGAAACCGTGACGCGGAAGCTGCGCGTTTCAACGTCGATCGTCAGGCTCTCGGCCGAGAGTTGGAGACGGAGATGCCGGACCTCGATGCGACCAACCCGGAGCGGGCAAAAAGGATCTACGCGATCCTCGAGCGCGCATACACGAAGGTCGCCCAACGAGCTGAATTAGGGCGACTCGCGTCACGCTTCCAGGCCGTTGGTGACATTCATCACCATCACGCCCGTGGCGACATCAGCGTCTCGATCCAGTACATGGACCACGAACGCTTTGACGACGTTGGTGTGTCGCCGTTCGAGATTCGGGCCTTCCATATTGCTGACGCGAAGAAAGAGACCAAGACGAGCCGTGCAGATGTCAACGCGCTCAAAGTGCTACGCAAAGAGCTCCGTGGCGGAGTCAAAGCTGCGTATACGAAGCTCGAGCCACGTATTCGTGACGCGATCCGAGACAGAGCAGATATGGGTCACGTTCAGGTCCAGGTGACCGTCGATCTCCGAGCCGCTGGCGAAATCACGTCTCCTCCGGGAGTGGACATTACGGACCCGCCTGCTGTACTCTAAGTAGTAAGGAGACAACAGTCTCCAGGTAGTAATTGCCCCCCACGCAGGTCGTCTGCCATGTCCTCCAAGCTCGATGGGAAAGGTGTCGCTTTCGCGTTGTTCTTCTTGGTCGTGTTATTGACCCTGTACGATGTGTTGAGCCAGGAGTCTGTCATCGCCGACTTTTTCAACGGCCCGGAGATCCAGCAGGGCCGAGTGGAACGGGCCCTGCAGAGAGCCACGAACCGCTGACGAAGCAGTGACGCAGCCCACCCGGGTCCTCCTTCTGTTTCTAGACGGGGTCGGCATCGGGGAAGACGATCCCGAGACCAACCCGTTTGTTCTTGCCCACGCGCGCGGGCTCATCCCGTCCTGGGCAGCGTTACAGGGCGGCTCCATCGCAACACTCAAGGCGCCCCGGCGCGGAGGGTCCGCTGCTCGGTCCTTTCCGCTCGATGCGCGCCTGGACACAAAAGGGACGCCCCAGAGCGGGACAGGCCAGGTCGCCCTCCTTACGGGTGAAGACGCTGCCGAACTCCACGGGAGCCACTTTGGTCCCTGGACTCCCGTTGCTCTCCGTCCACTCGTTGAAGAGGAGAGCGTGCTGAAGAAGGCCGCGGCCGCGGGACACAATGTCGCGTTCGCCAACGCCTACCCGCGCGGTTGGCCGGGAGATCGGGGGAGCCGACGGGTGGCCGGGCCCCCGCTTGCAGCCCGAGGAGCAGGCGTGCTCACGCGGCACGAGGAGGCGCTTGGCTCAGGCGATGCCTTGTCGAGCGACATCGTAAACGACGATTGGAAGCGCCACCTCGGTCATGATTGGCTACCGACGATCACGCCAATGGACGCCGGCGCGAACCTGGCTCGCATTGCCTCTCAGGCGAACCTGACGCTATACGCGCACTACGCCACCGATTCAGCCGGGCACGAAATGTCCCTGGACGCAGCGATCTCTTCCCTCGTCCGGGTCGAGGAGCTCCTGGCCAGCTTACTCGCCAACCTCGGTGACGACGTGACTCTGCTCGTGGCGAGCGATCACGGAAACTTGGAAGACGTGCGTGTGGGACACACTCGAAACCCCGTTCTCGGCCTCGCCGCGGGTCCGCATGCGGATGCTGCGGCCGAGATGACCGACCTACGAGATGTGACGCCCTTCATCCTGGACGTTCTCGGCGTTTCTTGAGCGAAAGGGGGCCCATCGAGCCATCCCCAGGCTCAGCATCCCGCGTCACACTTAGCCGTGGCCAAAAAACCAAGAATTATTGGGCAGCTGTTGATCGACAGCGGCAAGCTCGACAAAACCACCCTCGACGCTGCACTTGAAGAACAGGCACAGACGGGCGTGCGTCTGGGCGAGACACTGCTACGCCGGCATGCCCTCCGGGCTGTCGACGTGGCCCGCGCCCTCGCGACCCAGTTGGGCCTCCCCTATATCGAGGCACCCCTCGCGCCTACACCCGAATCACTACGTCTCGTGCGCCCCACACTCGCTCGAGTCCACGCCGTACTACCCCTGGCCGTCACCCCCCGAGAGTTACGTCTCGCCATGGCAGACCCGCTCGACTTACGCGCGGTAGATGACCTTCGCTTCCAGACGGGTCGGCGCATCGACCCGGTGGTGGCGACTCCGGAAGCGGTCGGTGAGGCACTGGACACTTACTACGGAAGTGAACTTCCAGAACTCGTGGAGGCCCTCCCGAGCGAGATCCTAGTTTCCCGAACAAGAGATGCGGACGAACTCGAGCGAGCGACCCGGGCTGCGCCCGTCGTGCGCCTGGTCGATCGCATGATCAAGACAGCCATCGACGAAGGCGCGAGCGACATCCACGTCGAGGAGACCGGCTCAGATGTCCGCGTCCGGTACAGGATCGACGGCAAATTGAAGAAGGCAATGGAACTGCCGTCCGAGGTTCGGCGCGCGGTTCTCTCCCGCCTCAAGGTCATGGCGGGTATGGACATCTCCGTCCGACGCCGTGCTCAGGACGGGAGCATTGACCTGCCTCACGACGGACGGACGCTCAATCTGAGAGTGAGCACACTCCCCGTGAATGGCGGGGAGAAGGCCGTGGTTCGCATTTTGGACCCTAGCGCAGCGCCGCCCAATCTCGCAGGCCTCGGCTTCGACATGCGGGACCTGAAAGCGATCCGAAAACTTCTCCTCAAGGGCGAAGGAGTCGTGTTGGTCGCCGGACCGACCGGGAGCGGAAAGAGCACAACGATCTTCTCTGCCCTTTCCGAACTCGACCGAGATACGCGCAACATCGTGACTCTGGAGGATCCGGTGGAATACCGTCTCCCCGGCGCGAATCAGATCCAGGTCGATAGGCGCGCCGGCCTGGGCTTCGCCGACGCTCTTCGCGCGGTACTCCGACAAGATCCGGACGTCGTGATGGTAGGGGAAATCCGCGACGCTGAGACGGCAGAAATCGCGATGACCGCCGCAGTCACCGGACACCTCGTCCTGTCCACAATTCACACGACGGACGCCCCCGGCGCGATCACCCGACTTCTGAACATGGGCGTGCCTCCCTTTCTCGTTGCGGGAGGCTTGTCGGGAATCGTCGCCCAGCGACTCATCCGTCGGAGTTGCCCGACCTGTCGAGGCAGGGGATGTGGCCTATGTGGGGATGGGCACCAGGGCCGTACCGGCGTATTTCAGGTGCTTACTCTGACCGATCCCCTTCGAGACGCGATATCACGTGGTGAGCCGACCGCCCGGATCAGAGCACTGGCATCAGAGGCTGGGATGGGCTCGCTCGCGGCAGATGCTCTCCGCGCCGTAGCTGCCGGGCACACGACACCTCACGAGATCACACGTCTTCTGCATGCCGCGGCAATCACCGCCAGGCCTTGTCGAGCCTGTGACGGCGCCGTGCCACTCGGAGCGACGGCTTGTCCCAACTGCGGCCACCAAGACAGACGCAGCTGCTCGTGCGGAAGAACCCTCGAGAAAGGCTGGCGATACTGTCCGTGGTGCGTGAGACCCGCCGTGGCCTGATTCTTAGCCGAATTCTGCCTCGCGGACGGTGAGACCGTGAATCCGGTCGAGGTCCAGCTCCACGCCCAGTCCGGGGCCTGTTGGGACCTTCATGACCCCGTCCTCGACCTCGAATTCCGGCGTGACGATGTCCTGCGACCAGTAGCGTTGGCTCGCCGAGATATCCCCGGGCAAGGTGAAACCAGGCAACGATGCGAGGGCCAGGTTGTGAGCCCGCCCCACACCAGATTCCAGCATTCCTCCGCACCAAACTGGCAGTCCAGCCGCACGCATGGTGTCGTGAATCCTAGAACTGACACCGAATCCGCCCACCCGGCCCGGCTTGATGTTCACGATCCGGCAGCTTCCCAGCTCGAGTGCTAGCGCTAGGTCGCCCTCCCCCTTGATGGATTCGTCCAGGCACACTGGCGTCTCGATCCGTTCCTGCAGACGTGCGTGCTCCAAGAAGTCATCGTAGCGGAGCGGCTGCTCGATCATGGTGAGATTGAGCGCATCCATTTCACGCAGCCGGTCGGAGTCTTCGAGCCTGTATGCAGAATTGGCGTCCGCCATGAAGAGCGTGTCCGGAAAACGCTCACGAAGACCCGCGAGCATCTCGACATCCCGTCCCGGCTTGATCTTGAGCTTCACTCTCGCGTAGCCGTCTTCCAGATAGCCTGCCACTGCCTCGTGAAGCTCTTCGTCGGTCGGCTTCAGTCCGATGCTCACACCCACTGGGACAACATCACGCTCCCCGCCGAGCTTCTTCGAGAGCGAGACCCCGTCCATACGAGCGGCGAGGTCCCATCCCGCCATTTCGACCGCGGCTTTCGACATGCCGTGTCCGCGAATCCAAGACACAGGGCTCAGGATATCCTCTGGCCCGGAAGCTTCACGTCCCACGATGTTCGGCAGGATGAAGTCGGTCAGGATGTGCCAGGCGCCATCGGTCGTTTCGTAGGCGTACGAAGGGTCTTCGGAGGCCACACACTCACTCCAGCCCTCTTCCCCATCTGAATAGAGGGTCAAAAGCAGGATTCGACGATCCTGCTTCCCTCCGCTGCTGATCTCGAAGAACTCTTTGAGGCGGAGCGGAAGCTCACGGAGTACCGCGCGTTCGATCTTCATAGATTCGTTGGGTTGGTGGTCACTACTCAGCCTGGATCTTGGCGAGCAGGTAGTCAGAGGTATGGTCGCGACGTAGCAACTCTCGAGCCTCGTAACCGGCGGCAAGATAGTGCGTGAACACAGTTCGGGTAGCCAAACGCCACTCGAGTGCGAGTTCAACGCTTCGGTCCAACATGCCCGCCACATCCGACGGGATCGACACCAGCAGGCGATCCGAGTCGATATCGAGAACCGGCTCGAGTGGGCCAGGGTCCTCACTACTCCCACTCCCCCGGAGCGCATAAGGGATCGAGTCTGCGTCTGAGATGGTGAACACCTCGGTGCCCTCGAGCCGCCTCGCGACGCGTTCGGACTCCAGGAGCCAGAGCGGAATCATACGATCCGTCCCTATGCCGCGATGGAGAGGCGAGTCGGTCTGCCCGTACATGTCGCGGGCGTACTCGCGTACCACGATACCCAGCTTGGCAAAATTGAGATACGCATTCCGAGACTGCAGAGGATCGAAAGTCCAATGCATACGCTTGACTCCAAGCTCCATCACACGGTCACGCTGATACGCCTTGAGCTTGGTCCCCAGTCCAGAATCCCTCGCTTTCTCCCGGACCGCGAGCATGTCAGACCAGTGCACGAGCTCGCCACCGCGTAGGCCCGTCATCCCGAATACGAACCCCACTAAGTCACCATCCGCAGTATATGCGCCTGCAGATACTCCGCCGAGAATCTGAGACACCTTCAGGATCGCCGGAGGCACGCGCTCGGAGAAACCTTGGCCCCAGGTCTCCTCTTGAAGCTCCACACACTCACGGAACTCTTCGATCGTCTCGAAGGAGCGGATCGTGTACCCACGCCACGTCTCAACCATTAGCCTGCGCCGCACGGAGTCATGAGGAGTTCCGCTAGAAGCGCCGCCCTCTCAGGCATACGATCGATGACTACATGTTCATGGGTCGCGTGAGCACCGTCACCCACCGAGCCAAGGCCGTCGATGGTAGCGGTGTATTGGCTGGTCGTGTTCCCGTCGGACCCTCCGCCCGAGATCTGCTCATCAATCGACAGGCCCAGGCGATCCGCGGAGGCTTGAGCTGCGAACCAGAGCTCGCGGTTGCGAGGCGTACGCTCCAAGGGTGGCACCTCGATTCCACCGGCCACGTCAATGGAGGTCCCCTGGGTCTGGGCCTGCAGGCCATGGATCTTGCCGTCGATCCACTCGCCGTCAGCCATCGTCATGATTCGTACATCAACAACCGCCGTCGCGCGTGCCGCGATCACGTTGGGACGTGTGCCGCCCTCAACGACCCCGACGTTCACGGTCAGTCCCCGTTCATGATCGGTGAGCGCGTGTAGCGCCTGCACGACATGAGATAGCTCCTGTATCGCTGACGCTCCACCTTTGGGGTCGAGGCCCGAATGAGCGGCTTTTCCGTGAATCGTGAGGTGATAACGCGCCACACCTTTCCTTGCTGTCTTCAGTGACCCCTGTGGACCCAAGGACGGCTCGAGCACAAATGTGCGGTCGACGTGCTTTGCGACGAGCCGTACGTAACGCTGTGACTCAGGGCTACCCGTCTCTTCATCCGAGTTGATGAACCACACAGGCGTGAGAGGGAGCTCGTGCCCTAGATCACGGAGTGCACGGAGCGCGAAAATTCCCTGAGTGATGCCAGCTTTCATATCGAAGGTGCCGGGACCATAGAGAACCCCGTCTTCGATTCGGACCGGCATAGACTCGGTCGTACCGATGGGCCACACCGTGTCGCAGTGCCCCATTAAGAGCTGGGCGCGTCGCCCTTTCACCCGACCGGACGGTTTGGCGAAGAGGTATCCACCGGTCTCCACGCCACGGCGGTGCCGAACCGAGAAACCGAGGTCTTCAAAGGACTCGGTGAGTTGGCGTTGAACGGCCGCTTGGGACGACGGCACGTCCGTCGGTGACTCTACGTTGGCCAATGCGACAAGCATCCGGGCCATCTCGTCCTGACGCTCACGCAAATACGCCAGTACCTCCTGCGCTCGTTCCGATGCGTCGCTCAAGCTCTTCCTCTCAATCGTAAAAACCCGCCCTCAGATAACTCGTGTCCAGCAACTCGACGGGATGAAGCACACCCTCTGGGGCGCCCTCCAAGAACAGACCCGCCCCGATCTGCATCATACACCCCGGGTTCGGCGTCGCGAGTGCGTCGGCTCCACATGCCCTCACGGCAGCGACCTTGTCGCGGCCAATCTGGCCGCCGAGTTCGGGATGGGTAATGCCGTAGATGCCCGCACCTCCACAGCACTCATCTGCTCGGTCTACAACGCGGACCTCAGCCCCGGGGACAGCCCCCAGCACCTGGAGCGGTGCGGTCTCGACCCGTTGCGCATGAAGCAGATGACAGGGGTGGTCGTACGCGATGGAGCACACCACCTCGGCCCCCTGCCTCGGGCCCGCGTCAGCGAGCAGTTCCGTGGCATCCTTGACCCTGGCCGCGAAGGTGCCTGCCCGTTCAGACCACTCCGCATCTGCCTCGAACAGCGTTCCGTAATCCTGCATCGCAGCACCGCACCCCGCGGCGTTGACCACGATCCAGTCCACGTCCACCAACTCGAACGCCTTGATGTTGGCGGCAGCCAACGTACGTGCGCCATCCAGGTCGCCGCTGTGGACGTGCAGGGCGCCGCAACAGCCCTGCCTTTTCACTGGGACAACCAAGTACCCGTTCGCCTCCAGCACACGAACCGTCGCATCGTTCACATGAGAGAAGAGTCCTTGTTGAACACATCCCTCTAGGACTCCGACACGACCACGGGGAGTCGGTACCGCGTTGGGCGCTACCCCTCTTTGCTCAGCGCTCACCTTGGGTGGCACCCACCTTCTCGTTGACGCGAGCATGGCCATTCCCAACTTCGCGCCACGCAACGGCCCTACCGCCGGAACAACACGGCCCATGAGCGACGCCAACCCCAGCGAGCGTATCACGCGCCCAGGAAACAGGACCGCGGCACGGAGGGTCCGACTCGCGAAGACGGTCAGAAGCATCCGCGTGAGGCGACTCGGCGGGTGGTGCTCCGCGACGGTCTCACGGGCCAGTTCTAGGAGCGTGCCGTACTCGACCCCCGAAGGGCATACCGGCTCACAAGCGCGGCATCCAAGGCATCGATCGATATGGGTACGAAACGCATCCGAGGCCGGATTCATGCGTCCTTCCACCACGTGCCGCATGAGGTGCAAACGGCCCCGAGGTGAATCGTTTTCATCACCTAGCCGTGTGTAGGTCGGGCAAACCGGTAGGCAGAAACCGCAGTGCACACAGGGCAGCAGCCGCTCCTGTTGGGCGGCGAGGGCATCCGAGAGGGTCGTTGTCGGTGAGGTCATCTACGACGTCTTCATGGTTGTGGACTCCACATCACGCCGCCGGGGTCGAACACTCCCTTGGCCCCTGCGTTCAACACCACAACCTCGGGATCCAGTGGCCGACCCGTGTTCAAGCACCCATCAATCGGAGCAGTGGTGCCAACCGTCACCGCACATCGGTACGCGTCGGCGGAAATCGTGGCGTCTGGGATCTCCTGCGCCTGGCGAATCAACTCGGCCAATTCCGTCCCTTTACCGAACATTGTGACAGTGTGGGGCAGACCGACGCCGGCGTCCCGTGTCGCTCGAGCGATCTCGAGTGCCTTCTCACCCTCGAGGGATCGGAACTGAGAACCTACGGCCGCCTCAAACGTCTTTTGATCGGCATCAACGGTCGGCGATGCACCATGAAGCCTCACGAGCAACTTAGGCGCGCCATCGTGATTCGTTATGACGATCGAGACGGGCAGGACGGACGCGGTCGCCACGCGTCGTGCGGCCGGAACGAGATCCTCCAGACGTTCACCTTCCAGCACCAAGACCCGATCCACAACCGGCACGGGAAACAGCCGTAACGTGACGGAGGTAATCACAGCTAGACTGCCGCGGCTGCCGACAACGGGGCGCAGCAGGTCGAATCCAGCAACATTCTTTACGACTCGGCCACCCAACCGCAAACAACGGCCATCCCCGCACACGACCGTGGCTCCGAGCACGTGGTTCTTTATGTCGCCATAACCGGCCCAAAGCGGCCCGGTCAGCCCGGCAGCCACCAACCCGCCCACCGTACGTGACGAAAACGTGGGCGGATCGAACGGGAGCCACTGTTGGTTGGGCCGCGTCGCTTCGTGCAACCCAGAGATCGTCAGTCCTGCACCCAAGGTGATCGTCAGGTCGGCAGGCTCATAGATATCGATGGACGAAAGTCGATGGGTCGACAGTAGTACGTAGGGACCGGCAGCATGCTCCCCCCCCACACGCTGTCCGGTACCGATCGGAACGATGCGCCTACCCGACGCTCCTGCCCATCGCACGACCTCGACCACCTGCTCGACACTACCCGGCAGAACAACGGCCTCCGCAGCCGCAGCCAACGGGCCCCTGCCTCCGGTATCATCCAACGCCTCCGCCGGAACGATGTCCTCGATAGCTGTCTTCACGTCCTCGCTCAACTGGTTTCCTCAACATCCGGAAGCACTTTCCCAGGGTTAAAGAGCGAGTCGGGATCAAACACCGCCTTGGCCGCGGCCATGGCGGCAAGCTCTATGGGCTCATGTACGAGCGGCATGTACTCACGCTTGTCCACCCCCACACCATGCTCACCTGTGATCGTGCCGCCGACCTCAACGCACAGGACCATGATCTCCTTTGAAGCACGCTCGACACGCTCGAGTTCGTCCGCATCATGGCGGTCGAAGAGGATGTTCGGGTGGAGATTGCCGTCCCCTGCGTGGAACACATTAGCGATGTTCAGTTTGTATCGGGTCCCGATGTCCGCGATCCGCGACAGCACCTCAGGCAACTTGGTTCGCGGAACCGTCGCGTCTTGAACCAAAAGATCCGGCGCGATCCGGCCCATCGCGCCGAATGCCTTCTTCCGGCCCTTCCACAGAGCCATGCGGTGTTCTTCGTCGGTCGCCCGTTGCACTTCTCGAGCACCTTCGGCGAGACAGCATGCTTCCGCCCGGTCGGCATCGGCATCGAGTCCAGCCTCGGTCCCATCGAATTCGATCACCAAAGCTGCTCCGGCATCCACGGGATAGCCCGCAGCAAATACACTGGCCTCGACCGCCTTGATCGTTTCACTGTCCACGATCTCCACCGCAGCAGGGAGAAGGCCGGAGCCCATGATCGACGTCACCGCACGTCCGGCGTCCTCCATGGTGTTGAATATTCCGAGAAGTGTCCTCACCCCTTCAGCGATCGGGAGGAGGCGCACCTCGATCTCTGTCGCAATGCCAAAGCAGCCTTCGGAACCGACGAACAATCCGACGAGATCCAGCGAGCCGTAGGGGTCATACCCTGCACCACCTAGCTCTACGACCTTGCCTCCCGCGAGCACCACGGTCAGACCCGTCACGTACCGTGCAGTCACACCATACTTGAGGCAGTGCGGGCCACCGGAGTTCTCGGCAACGTTCCCGCCCAAGGTGCATGTGCTCTGCGAGGAAGGGTCTGGAGCGTAGTAGAGACCATGCGGCTTCGTCGCCTCGGTGAGTCGAGCATTGATGACTCCCGGCTGGACCCGAGCGAGTCGATTCTCAGAGTCGATATTCAGAATCGTGTTCATACGTGCCGTGCCTAAAACGACACCGTCAGAAGTCGCGAGCGCTCCCCCAGATAGCCCAGTGCCGGACCCGCGTGGGATCACGTCGATCCCCTCGCCGTGAAGCACCGCGACCACCTCGGCGACCTCGCGAGTCGTTTTGGGCAGCACGACGGCCCTGGGTGGCACCCTGTACGCCGACAAGCCGTCAGATTCGTAGACCACCAGGCGGTCGGGGTCCGTGATCACGTTCTCGGAGCCAACAGTGTGACCGAGTTTGTTCACGATCGCGGAGGGAAGGGGCGTACTCATACCCAAGGATACCCCGCGAAGAAGCCCCGGTGCAACACAACTCCCTCAGTGTTCAACGACACTTCGGACATACTCCAGCAACGCACCTAAGCTCTGGAGGGCCGGGGCCCGCATTCCCTTCGGAAGCGTGTCTCCGTAGACGACCTCGAGAAGTCGCGCCGCATCCGCTCCTGGATGATCAGCCAAAGCCGCCGCTACCTGAGCGATTCGCTCCCGCCGGTGGGATTCGAAACGGTCCAAGGCGTTCGTTGGGTCTTCCAGCGGAGCACCATGGGCTGGATAGATCAACTTGAGCCCCAGGCTGCGCAAACGGGCCAGAGAATCGAGATAGTCAGCCACGCATCCCTCGTATTCAGCGACCCAGGTGGTATCACCCTCACCAAGCAGTAAGTCGCCGACAAACAGGGCGTCCTGCCTTTCCCAATGGAAGCAGAGATGCTCCCGGGTGTGGCCCGGCGTGTGGAGCGCGATGAGACTACCGACGTCGGTGACGACCAGATCTCCATCGGCCAGGACATGGTCCACGCCCGCCACGCCCTTAGGACCCCAAACAGACATCGAGAAGCGGTCCGACGAACCGGCGCTCGCTCGCTCGGCCGCGTGTCGAGTGACCGCCTGGGCCACAGAGCCAACCGCGGCAGCGTGATCGGGATGCCCGTGAGTGAGCAAAATCTTCAGTTCCGTTACCGATTCTACCGCCATAGCCAAGGCCCGGACATGGTCTCCCACATCCGGGCCCGGATCAATCATGGCGACGCTCTTGGTACCTACCAGGTAGGTCCGCGTCCCATCTAACGTGAAAGGACCGACGTTTCCCGCATTGAAGAAGCGCAGGTGGTCCCTCACATCGCTACGCGCGACGCTCCGCCGCGAGCTGCTCGGCGAGCTTGTCAGCGATGGCGATCAACGCCATCTCGTCCTCGTCGGTGAACGCAGCTTTATCATCAGAATCAATGTCGATCTGACCGAAGATGTCGTCTCCGGCGCGGATCAAGATCACCAGTTCTGACTGCGTGTCCGGTGAGCAAGCGAGGTAACCCTCGTCGGCGCTCACGTCGGCAACATTCAGGTTGGTGCGCTCAGCCACCGCTCGACCGCAGATACCGGTGCCTACCGGAATCTTCGAGTGCTCGGTGCCAGACCCGACGTAGTTATGGAGCCAGAGCTCCTGATCGGCCTCATTGAGCAGGTAGACGCCGACCCAGTGGAACCGGTCGTCGTCCGCTACGGCAATCGTCCGAACTGCTTTGCGGAGGAGGGCATCCGAAAGGTGCCCGTCGTCCCGCATCTCCTGCAGTTCCAGTATTACTTCTCCAGAATCCAAAGCCATTCTTGCACTTCCATCAGAACGTCACACTCGCGCCGGCGCGGTCCCGTGCAAGCTCACAGCAATCGGGCGGAAGCTAGCAATCAGCAAAAGCCCAGTGGTTCCAGTCGGCGGCGCCTCTCACAGCGAGAGGAATCCGCGGTCCCGACGACGGGCACGAAGGGTAGAGAAGGCCGGGAGAAGGGTCAACGCCATGTGCGAGGCGGACTTCCCGGAGCTAGCGGGGCGTGAAGTCCGTTTCCGGAGTCAGCTTGCGAATGAACGCCGCAATGAGCTTGGCCGAGTGAAAAAGATCCTCGATGCTCACGACCTCGTTCGGGGAGTGCATATAACGATTGGGGACCGAAACGAGCCCTGTCGGCACGCCGGATCGGGTGAGGAAGATCCCGTCCGCATCCGTGCGGGTCGCCTTGGGAGAAGCCTGAACGGTATAGGGAATCCCCTCCTCTTCTGCCACAGCGGCAAGCATCTCGAAAACCTCGTTATGCGCAGCCGACCCACGGCTCAGGACCGGGCCTCCGCCCAACTTATGGTCACCCAGTTCCTTCTTCTCCACACCTGGGGCATCGGTGCTAAACGTCACATCCACAGCGATCGCAACATCTGGTTCGAGCGCATAGGCGCTCGAGCGGGCACCGCCTCCTGTATAACCGATCTCTTCCTGGACGGTCGCTACAGCTGTCGCACACGCCGCCGGAGGATCGTCCGACAACATCCGGATCGCTTCAAGCACGACGAACGCGCCGATTCTGTCGTCGATCGCTCGGCTCGCGATGCGGCCACCGGCGAGGCGTACCATACTCTGTAGGACCACCATCGGGTCGCCGACTCGGATACCCAGAGCCGCAACCTCGTCGTTGGATTCCGCACCCACATCGACCCAGAGCTTCTTGGTCTCTGATGCTTTGATCCGGTCATCGGCGGTCATCAAGTGGATCGCCTTCTTCCCGATCACACCGGTGACGTCGCCCCCCCTGCCCATGATCGACACTCGCTGTCCAACCAGCACTTGGGGATCCCAACCACCGATCTCATCAATATAGATGAAGCCGTGGTCGTCGATGTGCGTGATTTGGAGTCCGATCTCATCGATGTGACCGGCGAGCATGACACGCGGCGAACCGCCGGGATTCACGACGGCGAACGAATTGCCTGTGACGTCCACCTGCACGTCGTCCGCAAACGTCTCGGCCTCGGCGCGCCAAGCTCGAGCAGCGCGTACCTCGAAACCTGAAGGACCGGCTGCGTCGAGGAGTTTCTCTAGGAAAGAGATGTCGTGGCTCATGCTGGTACCCGGTCGTTGTGAACTGGTGAGTTAAGCTAGACATCCACGGAAGGGCCAGCCAAGGCCGTGCTCGCTTGCTCCGCTCCACATGCACACGGCAGCTTGTCGCATAGTGATCACGCAACGGCACTTACCGGAGAACGACATGGGTGGCAAGATGGATCGACGCGACTTCATCAAGGTCAGCGGGCTCGGCGCGGCAGCGGCAGCGACCGTGGGAGCGAGCGGGTGCGTACCGGATGCCACCCCAGCCCCCGGCTCGACGGACGCCTGGTGGACCACTCAGGCGTTCGAGCTCGAGGAGGCCACTATTGCGGGCCTCACCGATGACATGGCCACGGGCCGACGATCATCCGTCGACATCACTCAGCTGTACCTCGATCGGATCGCTGCTCTCGATCGCGACGGGCCACAACTCCGCTCGATCATCGAGACGAACCCAGAAGCGCTCACGCTCGCGGCTGAGCTCGATGAAGAACGCGCGGCCGGAAATGTCCGAGGTCCCCTTCACGGCATTCCGATCGTCGTAAAAGACAACGTCGACACTGCGGACGGGATGATGACGACGGCCGGCTCATACGCGCTGGAAGGTCACATCGCGTCGCAGGACAGCCATGTGGCTGTGCAGCTCAAAGCGGCAGGAGCGATCATCTTGGCCAAGGCCAATCTCTCGGAATGGGCCAACTTCCGGTCCACGCGCTCGAGCTCAGGATGGAGCGGACGAGGCGGGCAGTGCGGGAACGCCTACGCTGTCGACCGGAACCCGTGTGGTTCCTCCGCAGGGTCTGGGGCCGCTACATCGGCCAACTTCTGTGCCGGTTCGATCGGGACTGAAACGAATGGCTCGATCGTTTGTCCATCTTCAGTGAATGGCGTCGTCGGTCTCAAACCCACGGTG
This sequence comes from Longimicrobiales bacterium, assembly GCA_029245345.1. NCBI lineage: Bacteria > Pseudomonadati > Gemmatimonadota > Longimicrobiia > Longimicrobiales > Longimicrobiales bacterium. The sequence continues at coordinate 828,720 of JAQWPM010000012.1, read as the reverse complement.
GGCCTCGTCAGTCGCTCGGGCATCATCCCCATCGCGCACACACAAGACACAGCCGGACCAATGACGCGGACGGTGGCGGATGCCGCGGCAATGCTCACGGCATTGGCTGGAGCGGACCCGCGCGACCCCATGAGCGCACCCGCCGCTCAATACACTGACACCGACTACCGGGACTTCCTGGACGCCTCAGCGCTTCGGGGCGCCCGCATCGGCGTGGAGCGCAGCTATTTCGGTGCGGACCCGCATCGGGACGACCTGATGGAGCAAGCGATCGTCGACATGGCAAACGCCGGCGCAACGATCATCGACAACGCCGACCTGGTGAACCGATCCAGAATCGGGGCGCCATCGTACCAGGTGCTGCTATATGAATTCAAAACGGACCTAGAACTCTACTTTCAAAGTGTGGCGCCAGAACTGAACATGCGGACGCTGGACGATCTCATCGCATTTAATGAGGCGAACGCGGACCGTGAGATGCCTTGGTTCGGACAAGAAATCGTGATCGAGGCCGCCGCGAAGGGAGACCTGAGTACCCCTGAGTACTTGGAGTCCAAAGAGACCGCACGGCGCTACTCCCAAGACGAGGGCATCGACTGGCTCATGGAGGAGCACCAACTCGACGCAATCGTTGCGCCGACCACACGCTCAGCATGGAAGACAGACTTGATCAACGGTGGAATCTCGAGCCTCGGGTCGTCCAGCAACGCCGCAGTGGCCGGGTATCCGAGCATCACCGTCCCAATGGGGTTCGTTCACGGACTTCCCATCGGGATGCTCTTCTTCAGCCGCGCATGGGACGAGGGTGGCTTGATTCGCTTGGCCTACAGTTATGAACAAGCGACTCAGCACCGACGTCCTGCGAAGATGCTGCCGACGCTGGACCTGCGGAACCAGTAGGCTGCGCCGATGCGGGTCGAGTAGCTAAACGTCCTCGCACTCGATCTCGATCCCCTTGGCAGGGTCGAGGTCGGGCTCGCGGGACACCTCAGTCTGCGGAGTGTCGAAGCCGGCCGCCCCGCCACTGAAGCCGCCAAGGCCCCCCGCACCCATCGAAACGACACGCACGGTTCCGTCTTTGATCTGGCCTTCGAGTCGTGCTTTCACCCTGCGCTGAATCCAGCGCCGCGTGAGCGGGAAGAGCAGGGCAAAGCCCACGAAATCAGTCAGCACACCGGGGGTGAGCAGAAAGGCGCCCCCAATTAGCACTGAAGCGCCATCCAGCATCGCTTGGCCGGGCAGTTTGCCTTGAGCCAGCTCTGTCTGGAATTGGAAAACCACCCGAAGACCCTCGGCGCGCGCGAGGGCCGCGCCTCCGATTCCGGTGGCTACCACGAGCGCCAGCGTGGGCACGATCCCCACCCACTGCCCCATCTCGATCAGGAGCATGAGTTCCAAGATGGGGACCACGACAAACAGGAGAGCCAGCCGGCCTAAGACGTTCATGCCCAATCCTACCCTATTCCTCACGAGATGGGTTCATTTCGGCACGAACTTCGCAGTTGAACCGTAGGACGCCCGGAACGAGGTTCCTTACGTTGCGGGACCACCCCTCACGGGTAGGGGTATCCCGACATTCAGACTCTCTCGCTCCAGAAGCGAACGCCTCACATGACCATAGAGCAGACCTATTTCCGGAAAGGCTTCGGACTCAAGAAAGAGCTGAAGCCGATCATCGACAATGAGTACCAATCGGCGTTGGTGGAACGGATTCGATCGCGAGGCTACACCGACACCTTCGGCGACGTCACGGTACGGCTCGCTCAGGAGTTTGGCTTCTGCTACGGTGTGGATCGGGCTGTCGACTATGCCTACGAGACGGTCCACAAGTTCCCTGACAAGATCATCTATCTGGTCGGCGAGATCATCCACAATCCGCATGTGAATCACCGGATGACCGAAATGGGCATCCGCTTCATCTATCCGGATCCGGTCGGCGAATTCGACTTCGGACACATCACCGAAGACGATGTAGTCATCATGCCGGCCTTCGGGGTGACCTTGTCAGACTTCAACACACTCCGCGACATCGGGTGCGTTCTGGTTGACACCACCTGCGGCTCTGTGCTTCACGTTTGGAAGCGAGTGGAGAAGTACGCCAGGGACGGCTTTACAGCCATCATCCACGGGAAATACACGCACGAAGAGTCCAGAGCGACCGCTTCCCAGGTCAACAAACACGAGCAGGGCAAATACATCATTGTGCGGGATATGGAAGAGTCAGAGCTCATTCGTGACTACATCTCCGACAGCCCTGACAAACTCTCTCGCGAAGCCTTCATGGCCCACTTCGACAAGAAGTCATCCGTGGGCTTCGATCCCGACGTGGACCTCGCCTTCGTAGGCGTGGCGAACCAAACCACCATGCTTGCCAAAGAGTCCTTGGCCATCGGCTGGAAGGTCCATGAGTCGATGGTGGAGCACTTCGGGGAAGAACACGCCTCCACACACTTCCGGTCCTTTGGAACGATCTGTTCTGCGACCCAAGAACGGCAAGACGCGGTAGCTGACATGATGGAGGAGCCACCAGACATCATGCTTGTGATTGGCGGTTACAACTCGTCAAACACCAATCACCTCGCGCATCTTTGTCAGAAACACACCCGGACATTTCATGTAGAGGACGGGGCGTGCATCGATGTGGATCGCGGAACGATCCGTCACAAGGTCGAGCTCGACCCGGACGCGCCTGAGGTGCTGGATACGGACTGGCTGCCTGAGGGGCCATTCCAACTCGGGATCACTGCCGGCGCTTCCACCCCGAACAATAAGATCGGTGAAGCTTTGGTGCGGGTCTTGAACATTCTGGGAATCGATGTGCAAGCCGAAGTGGAGACTCAAGCGGTCTAATCCGAGGACTAGCCGGCGCGGCCGCAGCCGCGCCTAGAGCAGTCAGGCCAGGTCGTTTTCTTGGAGGCCCACGCCCAACGTCTTGAGATGACTGCGCAGTGAGTCTTGTGCATCCACGTCCAAGTGACGGGCCAATTACTCGATGTGCTCCACGTGTCCTTGGAGCACATCAGCAATCTTCGCATGCGCGGCCTCAGTCAACTTCGCCCGAGTCACACGGCGGTCTTCGGGTGACCCTTCCCGATAGACGAGGCCCTGATTCTCAAGACGATCCATCACATATGTGACGTTACCGCCGGTGACCAGCAGTTTGTCTGCGAGGTCACCAAGCGATAGAGGACCGAGGTGGTACAGAGCTTCGAGGACCCCAAACTGCGGGGCGGTCAGACCATACTCGGCGACCTTTGAGTATGACGGCCTTTTAGAACGATGCACACCATCGAGCCAACGCAATCCACCTGCGTAACACCCGCTCCTGATCTTCGGTCCAATCTCGACTCGCAGGCTCTGCGAGGATTACGGTGGGCGCAGGCTCCGGTTTGGTTCATTGGACTAGATGTGTATGGGTCGTCCCAGGGCCGCGAGTGCACCTTCCGCAACGCCTTCCGAGAGCGTGGGATGTGGGTGCATGGCCTTTTCCATTTCTTCGACGGTCGCCTCGAGGTGGCGACCCACGACGAACTCGGCAATGAGTTCGGTCGCATGTGGCCCAACAATGTGGGCACCTAGGATCTCCGAGTACTTCGTGTCTCGGATCACCTTGATGAAGCCTTCGGCATGTCCCGCCGCAACGGCCCGCCCGATCCCGGTCCACGGGAACTTACCCACCTCAATGTCATGGCCCTGCTCCTTGGCCTGCGCTTCGGTGAGGCCCACGGACGCGACCTCAGGATGGCAGTAGGTGCAGTTCGGGACGTTCGTGTAGTCGACAGTGCCGTGACCCTTTCCTGCAATGTGTTCCACACAAGCGATGCCTTCGTGGCTCGCCTTATGCGCCAGCAGTTGTTTGCCCGCTACATCTCCGAGGGCATAAACCCCGGGAACGTTCGTCGCGAGCGTATCGGTGACCTGAATGAATCCCCGGTCGTCTACCTTCACGCCGGCAGACTTGAGGCCCACATCTTCAGAGTTCGGCACACGGCCGACAGCGGAAAGTACGTACTCGACCTCAACGGTTTGATCTTCACCCTTGCTGTCCTTGTAGGTGACGGCGACACCGTTGGCACCGACCTCGGCCTTCTGGAAGAACGCGCCCGTATGGATGTCGATGCCACGCTTCTTGTAGGTGCGCGCCATGAACTTCGAGACTTCAGCGTCCTCCAATGGAAGAATACGATCCAGCCCCTCGACCACCGTCACCTTGGTGCCAAAGGCGTCGTACACATCGGCGAACTCCATGCCGATCGCGCCAGCACCAACAATGAAGAGCGACTCAGGTGCTTTCGTCTGCATGAGGGCACCTGTGGACGACCAAATCCGGTCTTCATCAATCTTGAGAACCGGCAGATCACGGGGACGACTTCCCGTCGCGATGATCACGCTGGTGGCGTCGTAGACTGACTTGGTACCGTCTGCCGCTTCGACCTCAACCTTGCCTTTGCCCTTGAGGCGACCATAACCCTGGATGTGGGTGACCTTGTTCTTTTTGAACAGGTACCCGATCCCCTTGGCCATCTGGTCGGCAACGCGTCGGCTCCGCTCCTGAGCGGGCTTGAGGTCGAAGGTGACATCAGTCGCCATGATGCCATGTTCGGCCGCGTTCTTCATCTCGCTGGCCAGGAAAGCGCTGGAGAGCATCGCCTTGGTTGGGATACACCCGATATTCAGGCATACACCCCCCAGCGCATCGGTTTCGACACACGCCACGTTCATTCCGAGTTGGGCGGCTCGAATCGCAGCTACGTATCCACCGGGACCACTCCCGATGATAACCAGGTCAAAGCGTCCGCCGTTGGTGCCAGCCACGCGGTTCCTCTCTCTTGTAGGTGGAGGTCATCCAACAACCCCGCACGCGTCAACATTTGAAGTCCCGAAAGTAGATCCCTCAGGATGGGCGGTAAATATAACTCGGAACTGACTGAAGAACTGCTACACGGGACGCGTAACCTGAGTCGAGGGCGAGGATGCTTGAACCCTTTGCCACGAAGTGCCCCAAACACCTACAATCCCTTGCGGGTCGGGAAGAACACTTGGCGGGAGATAAGGTCATGTGGGAGCTATTGATCGTCGGCGTAATCGTCGTTGGCGCGATCGTGATGTACAACTCACTGGTACGACTTCGGGAAACTGCGGACGGCGCGTGGGCGGACATCGACGTGCAACTGAAGCGGCGCTACGACCTCGTCCCGAACCTCGTCGCGACCGTGAAGGGGTATGCGGGACATGAAAAGGACACGCTCGAGGGTGTGATCGCAGCGCGAACGAATGCGATGTCCGCTCAAGGCCCCGCCGCAAAGGGCGCAGCTGAGAACATGTTGTCCGGGACGCTAAAGTCGCTCTTTGCTCTCTCCGAGGCGTACCCACAACTCCAGGCGGCGGACGGATTCCGCGACCTGCAGAACACCCTGAGTGAGATCGAAGACACGCTGGCGCAGGCTCGCCGCTACTACAACGCGGTCGTTCGGGACTTCAATACTAAGACTCAGACGTTCCCAAGCGTCGTCATCGCCAAGTCGTTTGGGTTCATCCAACGCGAGTTCTTCGAAATCGAGGAAGCGGCAAAGGCTGTCCCCACCGTCGATTTCAATAGTTGATGATGGGTGACCGGCGCACGGGTCTGACAATCACGGCCCTGGGCGGTCCCCTGAGGCCATTCCTCTGTGGTCTCGTCCTTGCGGTCCTTCTTTCCTTGGCGGGAAGCAACGCATCGGCACAGAAACGCAGCATGGTGGTGGAGCGCTTCGACGCCACAATCCAAGTCGAAGAGAACGGATGGATCGACGTGCGCGAAGAGATCCAAGTGCGTTTCACTGGGTCGTGGAACGGGATCTTCCGGAATATTCCGGTCGAATACCGAACACCGCAGGGTTTTTCGTACAAGCTCTGGCTCGACGATGTGTCCGTGACGGGAATGGACGCAGTGCCGCTGGAGTACTGGAACAAGCGCGAGCGGCACTACCGCCAGCTGAAGATCCGAGTCCCAGGTGCCAATGATGCCGTAAGGACGGTGGTCATCCGGTATCGAGTACCCAATGGCCTCAAGTATTGGGACGAGTACGAGGAACTCTATTGGAATGTCACCGGGGACGAATGGGACGTCCCAATCCAGGCGGCGACGGCCACTATTCTGCTTCCGGAAGGGCTGGATGGCCTTCGCACGGCGTCGTGGACCGGTGGATACGGCTCGACGGAGAACGAAGCGAGTGTCTCAGAAATAGAAGGTGGATTCTATTTGGAGTCGAGCCGGGAGCTTAATTTTCGAGAAGGAATGACTGTAGCGATCGCGTGGAACCCGGGCGTATTGAGTCGGCCCACGGCTTTCAGGGTCGTTGGGTCGTTCCTACGTGCGAACTGGCTACTGTTTCTGCCCCTTCTTAGCCTAGGCTTGATGTGGCGTGTGTGGTACACCCGCGGCAGAGACCCGCGCCGGCTGCCCATCGCGCCTCAATATTCACCCCCGGATGATCTCACGCCTGCCCAGGCCGGGACCTTGGTCGACAATCGCCCTGACATGCGAGACATCACCGCGTCCTTGGTCGATCTTGCCGTGAGGGGGTATCTCCGGATTGAAGAGGTGGAGAACTCCGGACTCAAGAAGTGGTTCAAGAGCACGGACTACCTGATCGTTTCGCTGAAGGACACCGAAGCGCGTAGCGGGCTTCATCGACATGAGCAGGAGATTCTTCGTGGGGTTTTTGCAGGCGGAGAGGAACCTGTCCTGCTCTCATCACTCGAGGCGGAGTTTTACACACACCTGCCTTCCATCAAATCAGCACTTTTCGAAGAGCTCTTGGAGCGGGCCTACTATAACAAGCGCCCAGACAAGGTCTTCCAAGGATATTTGGCTCTCGGGGCCGTGGTCCTGGTTGTAGGCATAGCCGGCGGCATTCCGCTTTCGGGCTTTCTCCAAATGTCCGTTCTCTCCGCGATCGTGGGGGCGGTGGGAAGTGCACTGCCGATTATGATTTTCGGGATTTGGATGCCCGCCCGAACGGGCAAAGGAGCCAGGGCATTCGAACACGTCCTCGGATTCGAGGAGTTTTTGGATCGAGTGGAGTCAGATCGATACGAGAGGATCGAGAAGACGCCCGAGATGTTCGAACGATACCTCCCGTATGCCATGGCTTTCGGTGTGGAAAAGCACTGGGCCAAGGCATTCGAGGGGATGTTCACCGAGCCACCCGACTGGTATCACGGAAGGTGGGATTCCGGATTCCGGACCATTTATCTGACGGACAGCCTCGGGAGCATGAGTTCTGCAGCCGGTACCGCAATGGCGACAGGGCCGCGGTCCACTGACGGATCGGGCTTCAGCAGCGGAGGGGGTTTCTCCGGAGGTGGCGGCTTCTCTGGTGGGGGTTTTGGAGGAGGTGGTGGCGGGGGTTGGTAGGAGGTACGGCTCACAGGGAGCGGACGGCGAGGATTCACACCGAATCCGTCGTGCCGCCGTGGAGCATGGGTAACTAAGACCAAGCTGGTCTATGCTGGCGTTCGGTGACCGCGTCAGCCCTGAAAGACAGGAGGCCCCGTCCGGTGAATCCGGGCGGGGCCTCTTGCCAGCATGTGCCGCCCAGATCGGCCGGCGACTGCACCTCACGGGCTACAGCAAAATCGCGGTCGGCTCCTCGAGCATGCCCTTGAGCGTCTGCAGAAAACGAGAACCCTGCGCGCCATCAATGACCCGGTGATCACAGCTCATTGTGATTCGCATGCGCGGGCGCACCATGACCTGCCCGTCCACGACGACTGGAGTATCCTCGATTCCGCCAACGGCCAGGATCCCAGCCTCAGGCGGATTGATGATTGCCGTGAACTCGTGGATCCCAAACATCCCGAGGTTCGATATCGAGAACGTCGAGCCGGTGTATTCCTCGGCCTGCAGCTTCTTCTCACGAGCCCTGCCCGCGAGTTCACGCACCTCTGTGCTGATCTGAACAAGTCCCTTGGCATGGGCATTCCTGACCACCGGAGTGATCAAACCGTCTTCGATCGCAACAGCTACAGCGAGGTGCACGCTGTTGTAGCGACGGATGAATCCGTCATGCCACTGGGCGTTGCAATTCGGATGCTGTCGTAGAGCAGCCGCTGTGGCTTTGAGAACGATGTCGTTGATCGAGATTTTCATCCCGTCCTTCTCGAGCATGCCGTTGATGCTCTTCCGCGCTTCCATCACCCGGCCCATGTCGATGTCCATGGTGAGGTAGAAGGTCGGAACTGGACCAATCGAGGTGACGAGGCGCTTGGCGATCGTCTTCCGCATTTGTGAAACGGGGATGTCCTCGAACTCAACGCCGTCAGAAGCCCACGTGGCCGGAGCGGCCACGGGAGCAGCGACACCCGAAGACTTCGCAGCCTCCACGTCACGCTTCACGATACGTCCGCCCGGGCCTGAACCAGAAACACGTGCGATATCGACACCCATCTCTTCAGCAAGCCGCTTCGCGAGAGGCGAGGCCTTCACACGCCCACTCGTTGCCACGGGCGCAACAGCTTCCTGCGCCGGTGGAGCAGGGGTCGCTGCCGGAGCGACTGGGGCCGCGGCGGGTGCAGGCGCAGCAACGGCCGGTTCTGCGGAAGCCTCGGCGGCCGGGGAAGCACTACCACTCGCCCCCTGGATCCCAGAAGTGTCTTCGTCAGCAGGGGCGATCACTCCGATGACAGCTCCGACTTCAGCCACGCCTCCCGCGTCCAAGAAGATCTTCCGCAGGATCCCATCGCCACGGGCAATAAGCTCCATGGTCGCCTTGTCGGTTTCGATCTCAGCAATGACGTCGCCATTCCTGATCTCGTCGCCTTCCGCCTTGAGCCACTGCACGAGCTGTCCTTCCTCCATGGTCGGAGAAAGCGCTTCCATATAGACCTTAGTCGCCATCTATCTCTCTCCGCTCAGCGGTAGAGAACTTTGAGACAAGCCGCGACAACCCGGTCGGCATTCGGCTTGGCTAAGTTCTCGAGGTTCTTCGCGTACGGCATTGGAATGTCCGCCTGAGTAACCCGCAGGATCGGTGCGTCCAAGTGGTCAAAAGCCTCCTCCTGGATCATCGACACGATTTGTGCACCGGTTCCAGCATACGGCCATCCCTCTTCCAAATACACAACACGGTTCGTCTTGGCCACCGTCGCGAGAATCGCGTCCATGTCCAAGGGACGAATCGTGCGCAAGTCGAGGACGTCAGCATGAATCCCGTCCTTCTCCAAATTGCCGGCAGCCTGAAGCGCCACATGGACCATCTTGCCGTGCGTAATGATCGAGACGTCTCCGCCTTCGTGCTTCAAGTCGGCGACCCCGAGCGGGATGATGAAGTCATCATCCTCCGGCACCTCACCCTTTAAGTTGTAGAGCAACTCACCTTCCATGAACGCGACGGGATCTTCGTCTCGGATCGAGGCCTTCAGCAGCCCCTTCGCGTCCGCAGGCGTCGCGGGCGTAACCACCTTACAGCCCGGAGCATGCGAGTAGTACGTCTCACAGGCCTGGCTGTGCTGCGCGGACAACTGGAGCGCTGCTCCGGTAGGTCCGCGGAACACGAGAGGCATCGGAAACTGCCCCTCGGACATGTAGTGCATCTTCGCGGCACTGTTGATGACCTGGTCAATCGCCAGGAACGCGAAGTTGAACGTCATGAACTCGACTACCGGGCGAAGGCCGGCCATTGCGGCGCCCACACATAAGCCTGTGAAGCCCAACTCGCTGATCGGCGAGTCCACCATCCGCATGTCACCGAACTCCTCAAGCAGCCCCTTGGACACCTTGTAGGCGCCGTCGTACTGAGCCACTTCTTCGCCCATCATGAAGACGTCTGGGTCGCGCACCATCTCTTCCCGAAGCGCTTCGTTGAGCGCATCGCGGTAGGTAAGGATAGCCATGGTTACTCCTCCCCTCGGCCATCAAAGAAGAGACGGCCGTTCGCGTTGATTTCGGCCCAAACGTTGGCATACAGCTGGGACGGATCCGGTAGCGGAGACGCCTCAGCGAAGTCCGCCGCACCCTGGGAGATCTGTCGCGCTTCAGCGTCCATCGCCTCAAGACCTTCTTGATCCATGTGTCCCGCCGCAAAGAGGTGATCCCGGAGAATCGTGATGGGATCGTTCTCTTCCTTCTTCTTCTCGACTTCAGCTGTGGGCCGGTACGTCCCCGACACAGGGTCGGACATTGAGTGGCCACGGAATCGGTACGTCTTGAGGTCCACAAAACGGGGACCGCCGCCGCCGCGGACCTCCTCAGCGAGGTCACGGAAATGGGCGTACGTCGCGAGCACGTCCTGACCGTCGACCGAACTGGATGGAATCCCGTGAGGCACCGCCTTGCTTGCCATGTCGGTCTTCGACACGCGGCTGAACGCCGTACCCATTCCGTATCCGTTGTTCTCAACGACATAGATGGCCGGAAGCTCCCACACGGCCGCCATGTTGAGTGCCTCGTGAAATCCGCCCTGATTCACGGCAGCGTCACCCATGTAGACAATGACAACGCTGTCTTCTTTACGGTATTTGATCTTCCAGGCGATACCGGTCGCGAGAGGCACCTGTCCACCCACAATGCCGTGCCCGCCCATAAAGCGAGTCGCGGCATTGAAGATGTGCATGGAGCCACCCTTACCACCGGAGGCCCCGTCGGCACGACCGTAGAGCTCGGCCATGACCGCATTGGGCTCTACACCCTTGGCGATGGCCTGTGTGTGCTCGCGGTAAGCGCTCATCACATAGTCGTCGTCACGCAGCGGCTTGATGCTACCGACGCAGGCGCCTTCTTGCCCGATGTGTAGATGGCAGAAGCCACCGATTTTCCCGATCGCATAGGCCTCTTCGACCTTCTCTTCGAAGCGGCGGTAAAGGAGCATGTTGCGAATCATGTCGAGCGCGAGCTCCGGGCTCACGCCGTGCTCTTTAAACACGTCGACCTTCTTCGTGCTCTTCTTTTTAGATTTTGTCTTAGTCTCGGCCATCTCAGGCTCCACTTACGGGTCGGCCAGGACGGCCGAGCTCGAGTTGAACGAGGTCTAGTCTGACTTCTCCAGGCGCCGGAATATCAGCTTCTAGCACACTCTGAATTTTACCAGGGCCGCCTGCTTCCACTTCACGGGCCTGTTCCTTCGCGTGGTAGCTAGAACGGACGAGCGGGCCCGACTCGACGTGCTTAAATCCGAACTCCTCTTCCCCAATACGTTTGAGCTCAGCGAACTCGTCCGGAGTTACCCAACGCGCGACGGGAATATGCATCGCTGAAGGCCGCAGATACTGGCCCAGCGTCAGAATATCGACGGCCGCTTCTCGCAGATCAGCCATCGCCTGCTTAATCTCGTCGAGCGTCTCTCCCATGCCCAGGATGATTCCAGTCTTCGTGAGCATCGTCGGGTCCAACTTCTTCACCGCACCCAGGAACGAGATCGAGCGCCAATACCGACCACCCGGACGCACCTCCGGGTGAAGGCGGTCGACGGTTTCCAAGTTGTGCCCAAGGATCGCGGGCTTCGCATCAACTACGACCTTGAGTGCGTCTTCGTCGCCCTTGAAGTCGGGGATCAAGACCTCGACCGAGCAGCCAGGAACAGCTTCGTGGACCCGGTTGATCGTATCCGCATAGATAAAGGCACCGCCGTCAGGCAGCTCGTCACGATTCACGCTCGTGATCACAACGTGCTCGAGCTCCATGGCCACGACCGACTGCGCCACACGGCGCGGCTCGTCGGTGTCGAGCATAGTCGGCATGCCGTGGGCGACTCCGCAGTACTTGCAGGAGCGTGTGCAGACGTCTCCCAAGATCATGAACGTCGCCGTGCCGGCCTCCCAGCACTCCCCGATGTTCGGGCACGACGCTTCTTCACACACCGTATGCAGACTCTCGCTCCGCATCATCTTCTGCAGACGGAGGTAGTTCTCACCACCGGGCGAGCGGACTTTTAGCCACGACGGCTTCCGCGACCGAATATCGATCGTTTCCAGGCCCTTATGGGCCGGAATATCAGATTTACCCTTCGGCTTCACGATACCGGTGTTCTTCCCGGTAGGCGCGTAGCCGTATGGCGTGTCCGGCGCGGTCTTTAGTGACATCGATACTCCAGCCGTGTCGCTAGATACGGTGGCGGGCCGTATCGGGCAGACGACGCAGCGTCTTTAGACAGAAGAGCTCCCCGGAGACCTCTAGCGTGTCTGCTCGTAAACAAACGTCGCAGACCCTTGTGGGGGAGCCAGAAAAGGTAGCCGAAACGGGGCTTTTACTACAAGACAGGGCGGATATGCGGCCCCTAGAGACCCACCCCCATCCCTTGGAGCAAATAGGCGACGCTGAACCCCATATATGTACCCACCGCATACCCCAATAGCCCAACAATGACACCCGGAAGGATGAATCCAGGCCACCCACGGGAAACCGCAACAGCCAGCGCACTCGAAGGGCCACCCACCGCCGCCTGGGACGCCACCGCGAGCGTGCCGACATCGATGCGCGCCAGTCGGCCGACTCCGAACACGAAGAGTCCGTGCACGGCCACCACGACGACCGTGTAGTAGAAAACCTCCAACCCTACTGCCAAGATCTCCGACGCTCTGGACCAAGCACCGATCACAACGAAGAAGAAGTGAAGTGCCAGCGTGCCCAACTGGAGCGCACCCTCTGGCTTGGTGAACCACCGGGTGTGCCCGACGATCAAGGCAAACGTGGTCAGCCACAGCACGGAAGGGATGCCGCCCATCCAACCAGGAATCGAGCCACTCTCCGCCAACCAGCCGAGCAGTCCGGCAGCACCTTCAGCTGCTGCGAGCAAGATGATTCCAAGCGCCATCAGCTTGGCTAAATCCAACGTCGACAAGGACGCCTTCACGAAGAAGGGATGATGCTCTTCCTTGGGGGCGCCGGACTTCACACCATCGGCGTGCGCCATGGCCGCTTTCGGAACCGGTGGGTAGAACTTCCCGATCCAAAGCGGGAGCATCAGCGTCGCCGCGAGCCACACCGCGGTCATCGTCGCGTCCGCAGCCGTGGCACCCGCAAAAAGAGCTGCGGGAAGTTCGAGTCCCCGGCCAACCGCAACGAAATTGAGCGATCCACCCGAGTAGGTACCTGTAAGCGTACCCGCCAGCCTCCAAGTATCAGCCCCGATCGCATCGGCGAAGACCAAGGCGCCAACAAAGGCGCCCAACGCCGTACCCATCACAGCGATTCCGAACGCGGCGACCATCCGAGGCCCCGCGAGCTTCAAGTCGCTCAGGTTCACGGCCAGAAGCAGCCAAGCGATTGCGACCATCGTGACCGGCCCCGCGATCGTGTCGTACACGGGTGAAGTCGCCGGAATGAGGCCCGCGTTGGACAGAATCGCGCCCACGATCAGAGCGAGAAGGGACGCTCCTATTTTGGAGAACGCGGGCACCTTCCAGTCCAACCAGAAGGCTAGTGCCGTGGCGCCAGCGATCAGTGCCGTGAGCGGAAGCGCGCCCTCGATCAACGGACTGCTCCTTGGTCTTCGGGGAGCTCGTCGGACTGCATTGCCTTTCGGCGTTGGTCGCGGCCAAGAATGTGATCACGCACTACTTCGGGATCGTCCGTGACACACATGAGGTCGAGATCTTCGTACGCGATCTTACCCTCCGCGGCCATGGTCCCCTTGAGCCAATCCAAGAGTCCACCCCAATATTCCGTCCCAAAAAGCACGACTGGGAAGTGACGTACCTTGTTGGTCTGGATGAGTGTCAACGATTCAAACAATTCGTCCATGGTCCCAAAGCCACCCGGGAAAATGACAAACGCTTGGGCGTACTTCACGAACATCGTCTTCCGAATGAAGAAGTATCGGAAATCGATCGAGACATCGACGTAGGAGTTCCCACTCTGCTCAAACGGCAGTTCGATGTTGCACCCCACAGACGTCGCACCCGATTCTTTAGCGCCCTTGTTGGCAGCCTCCATCATGCCCGGACCGCCACCCGTGATAATCGCGAATCCGGCTTCGCCTAGGAGTCGGGCAGTTTCAACGCACTTCTCATACATCGGGTCGTCACGATTGGTGCGTGCAGATCCGAAGATCGACACAGACGGGCCGAGCTCCGTCATCTCTTCGAAGCCCTCCACGAACTCACCCATAATCCGGAAGACACGCCAGGCGTCTCGCCCAATGGTCTCGAGTTCCTCGACGCTTTCGAGCAAGCGTTCATCTTCCGTCGTTCGATCATGCGGGAAGGGCACCGCGTGGTCGTTACTACGTCCGGGCTGCTTACTCATACGTCGTCTGCCTCAGTTGTGATCGCGGCTCCAGCGGCCTGCCCGCCCGAGCGCCTCGCGATGTCCGAATGGAGGGTCCCAACCCAACACCTCACGAATGCGGTTCGATTGATAGGGGTTGTCGTTGAGGACCAACCGCGCAACACGGGACAGCGGAAGGTGCTTCGCCCCAGGTGCCGAAATGCCGAGCGTCTCCATGACCAACGCCCCCCCCATCACGAGGGCCGCTGGGACCCTCACAAAGCTCGCTCGCTTGCCGAGCCCCTCGCTCAGATACCCAAGCAGTTCTCGTTGTGTGAGGGGGTGGTCCATCCCGATGTCATAGGTCGCACCACCCTCACCTGCCTCGAGGACCAAACGAATCGCAACCGCCACATTGCCCGCGTAGACCGCGGGAATCGTGTTCACTCCCCCTCCGGGCAACGGCACGACCGGAACTCTCAGGATCTTCCGCAAACCCGGAATCATGAGTCGGTCTCGCTCACCGTATACCGCACAGGGCCTCACGATGGATACCGGAAGACCACGTGCTGCTTCGATGCCACGCGCCACGTCTTCGGCCTCGCGTTTCGACCTGGCATACAGATCGCTCGCAGCGATATCGGAATCGATCGGCGAGTCCTCGCTGACCGGTCCGTCAACGGACCCATAGACCGCAACCGACGACACATGGACAGCATGGCCGATGCCCGCCATCGAACTCGCGGACAGGACATTTCGTGTGCCATCGACGTTGACGGCGCGAATCTTCGGCCACGCTCCTCCGGCGTAGACCAACGCTGCACTGTGGACCACATGGGTGCAGCCATCCATCAGGGGGACAAGTGTCCCAGGGTCGTCGCGAACGTCACCCTCAACGAGTTCACACTCCTGCTCCTGCAAAAAGAGCGTGTCCGCCTCGCGACGATGGAGCGCTACGACCTCGTGGCCCGAACGGCGAAGCTCCTCGGCCAAATGAGTGCCGAGGAGCCCTGTACCGCCCGTCAAAAAGACGCGCACTTCGTCGTGTCACTCCAGACAGGCCTAGCGGCCTGCCAGGAACGCCTCAGCGGTAGCCTTCAGAGCGTTGGTAATGCCCGAATGGTCCAAATATTCGGGAAGTGCATCCGCCATCTGCGCGTCGTAGAC
Organism: Longimicrobiales bacterium; assembly: GCA_029245345.1. Lineage (NCBI taxonomy): Bacteria > Pseudomonadati > Gemmatimonadota > Longimicrobiia > Longimicrobiales > Longimicrobiales bacterium. Next base: position 813,368 of record JAQWPM010000012.1, on the reverse strand, counting down.
GTCCACGATGTGCTGGTAATGCGTGTGGGCGAGGTCCGGATCGCCAGACTCATTCGCTGCCGCCGCCGCTGCTGATAGCCCCAACAGGTGATCCGGATTCAGTCCCAAAATCAGCCCAGCTGTGGCCAACGCTTCGTCTAGCCGGAAGGCCGTTCGTTGAAGTAGCGAAAGGTGGAATAGGCCGTCGGCATCGAGAGGTTGAGCGATCACATATGCATCGATCGCCATCGGCAGAAACGCATTCGCTTCAGTGGAATCCCCCGCAGAGATGGACGTCATGACCCGATTAAAGAGCCGCTCTGCCGCCTGCAGCGGCGTCATCGAGCTCAGATCCACCGCCGACGCACCCGTTGCGACGCCAGTCGCGGGTACGCCTTGCACTTGCTCCGGTTGGGCATCCGGTCGGATCGCCTGAACACCGACCACGACGATCAGTCCGAACAGCGCAAGGCCGGCAATCCACCAAGGAAGGTTTTGCCCCCCCACGGTAGCGACAACTGCGGCCTTATGTTCTGAGCCGCTCCCACCCGGAGCCTTGTTGCCACACTGATTACAAAACTTGGTACTCGCTGAGAGTTTGGACCCACACTGGTTGCAAAAGCGGCCGCCCAGCTTGGTGCCACAACTTTGGCAAAAATTGCCTGTCGCAGCCTTTCCGCAGCTAGGACAGAACGGCTTGCCCCCCGCGGCCATACCGTCGGACTTGGTCATTTACGAATCGCGTTGAAGAGGAGCGGCCATGTCACAACAGTCTGCGCACGGTAGTTCGGCTGGAACCCGAACAAGACAACCGACCCCTCGCCAATGTCGGCTTCCAAAATCGCGGGCTCACCCTGGATGTAGTCCCCGCCCAGGACCCAACCGGAGAGAAGCGGGTCCCCCGACCCGTACCGCGCTGCGACTCGTACTCGCGGATCGTCTACGTCAAAGGCCATGCTACTGCGCCAGTACCAGGACGAGACCTCACTGCTCATGCCTTCGTTGATCTCAGAGGCCCCATCGAGTTCGAGGCGCAGAATCGAGCCCGGGATATAGAAGTCCGTGTTGGACAGACCTGCCGTAGCGTTGGAGACCTCTAGGTCAAAGAGGTCCGAGACGAATCCCGTCGCTGCCTCGATGGCGATGACGCGTCCTCCGTTCTCCACGAACGCCTGGACTTCAGCAACGCCTTGTTCACCTAAGCCGCCTGTGTACTCAAGAGGAAGCTGGCCTTCACGATACCCCGACGTGATCGAGTTCGGGCTCTGGGCCTGGAAGATCAGAACGTCGTAGTCCTGGAGGTCGCCACCCCTGATGTTCGCATCGTGCAGCGTGTCGTACTGCATTTCGTATTGATCGAAGACCCAACGCTGCCATCCAGCCGGCATCGGCTCCTGCCAAGACTTGTACATCGCCACACGAGGGGCGTCCGAACCCGACAAATGGTCTGGGAGTTGGAAGTCGAAATCTGGCGCGTCAATCGGGTCGGACAGGCCCACCCCGATGTCTCCATCGATTGCGACGGTTTCGAAATCGAACAGATAGCCGAAGGTGTGTGCGGTCACGTCATAGGGCCGCAGCGGCGGGCCACCCGGATATTCGCGGAGGTCCGGGTAATGCTGGATCTCGAACATCGAATTCGCAAAGCCTGCCCAAGGCTGGTTCATCGGGACCACATAACTGCCTGCTGGAAAAGTCATGCCGTCGATAGTGAACGCACCCTCGGACGCATGGACCTCGACGTCAGCGAGAACCAAAGAACGGAGTGCGTACTGCACGCCGGTCTGGTTCTCCTGCCCGCCCGGGATGATCCAAGCGTCAGGCCATTCGTCCCACTTCTCCACCGCACGGTCGGTCACGCCATGGAAGTTCTCCAACCAGTAGCGGCGGTTCTTCGCAGCGTTGGTCAGGAGCGCCATCGCGCCCGAGAACTGATACTCGGTGATGTCAGGGAGACCCCAGTCGCCACCTTTCCACGGATTCGGAAAATTCCACGACCTCTTGCTCGCATCAAATCCGCGCCCCGGGCCGAGCTGGTCCGGAGAAATCGTGATCGGCGTGGCAAGGCGAGCCGACGCTGTCTCCGAGAGGATCCTCGCTGAACCGTGGTAATGCATGTAGGCACGAGCCGGCGTGAAGGCATCGTACTGAGCGTTGATCACGACACCGGCCTTTCCCTGCGAAGTCACCTCTGCAGCCATGTACGCGCCTAGCTGGTTCACTGCCGTCGTTAGAGCCGGGTCGATGTTCGGCTCCCAAGGCTCGATGTAAGGCGGGAAAAAGATGCGAGCACCTGTCGCGCCCATTTGGTGGATGTCGTGAACGATCTGAGGGTGCCAACTGTTCTGTGCTGCCACGGTCATGATGGTCTCGTTCTGCGTGAACGCATACCAGTCACGGTTGTTGTCGTGCCCCACGTAGAACTGGTACAGCCACGGCATGGGCGCGGCTTCGAATTCCGTGCCCACGTGCTCGTTGTACCAATTCGCAACCCACTGCAGTCCGTCCGGATTCAACGAGGGGATTTGCAGGAAGATCACGTTGTCCAAGATCTCCTGGACCTTCTCGTCGTTTGACGACGCCATATGGTAGGCCAAACGCGCTGCGGACTGGCTGCCGCCAACCTCTGTGGCGTGAATCCCGTGGGTAATCATCACCACAGCCTTGCCCATATCGAGCAGCCGTTCGAGCTCTGCCTCTCCCGAGATCGTCCGGGGATCCGCAAGCTTCATTTGGATCTCGCGGAGCTCGTCGAGCCGGGCATGGTTCTCCGGGCTTGTGATTGTCAGCATCACAAACGGATTCCCCGACACCGTCTCGCCTAGAGACTCGTAGGACACCCTAGAGCTGGATGACGCCAAGTCCTGGTAGTAATTGGTGAGCTGATCCCAGTTCGCGAGGCTCCGGTCCTCCCCGATGTCGAACCCGAAATGGTCGCGCGGAGTAGGAACGCTCTGAGCGGCTAGCGCTGGGACAACGAGGGCCAAGACTGCGAAGGCCGAAATGAGGCGGCGAATCATCGAAACTCCTTAATGAGCCACGCTGCAGAATTCTCAGCAGCAGCGAGACGGAATGTGCGGTGTCCGGATACGGTACCGCTGCTCTGATGGAGCGGCAACGGATCCAGAAGACTACCCGGCCACTCGGCCGCGCGGGTGCTCTGTTCACGTTTCTCGACGCGTTGTCGACGACGGCAGCCGCCAGCCAAGACACAACGCCTCCAGATACCGACACGGATGCGGGGGTTGAGGCATTGGTGACTCGGTCATGTTCGGCGAGACATCGCACCGCGGAGGGCATTGAGAGCTATGAAGGCACGCTTCACCAGCGGATGTTCGTCGGGCTGACCGCACTCAGCTTCCGACGCGAACGGGGCCTCTTGGAGCACGAGCGCATCGCCAACATTCGTTGGTCGGCTGACCGATCACGCGTGAGCCAGTGGATAGGGATGCGGTCGGCCATCCCCATCGCGGGCTTGGACACAGGGAAGTCGGGCGAATATCCAGCCGTACGGATCGGATACTCCGACAGCGCTGGATGTATCAGCGCTGGCACCGGGCCAGACGAGGAGCTCGCCGAGGCCATGGCTACGGACCTCTTGATAGAGGCCGGGCCTATTGGGGCGCCCGCGGCGAGTTGGCTCCGGGATTGGCTGCCGCGCGCCTGGGCATCTTCTCCGATCTGGGGTGGGTTGGCGAACGTGAAGCGTGTTTCTTCGATGACTCCCTCGCCTCCGTCGGGATAGGGCCTTCGCTCTTGGATGGACTGGTCCGAGCTGACCTGGCGCGCGCCGTGCGTGGCGGGACCGATGGGAAGGTGCACCTATACCTCGACAGTTTGTTCTAGCCAAATGACTCGCCGCTGTTGTCTTAACGGGGCTTCGACGTATACCGTTTCGGTCCTAAGAATTCGTTCGGAGGTGGAGATCGTGCGTCGCCCTGTTTTACTGCTGGTTCTCGCAATTGTCGCGGGATGTGAATCGACCTCGTCCGATTTCCCCCTGCTCGACGGCGGCGAGATCGAACAGCACATGAGGATACTCTCATCCGACGAATTCCTTGGCCGTGGCCCGGGCCACCCAGGTGGCGACATGGCGGCCGAGTACATCGGTGCTCAGTTCGCCTCTTGGGGACTCGACGCACCGGATGGGTCTCACTTCCAAGCGGTGCCGATGGTCGGAACCACAACCGATCCCGCGAGTGTGTCGCTCAGCTTCCGGGGCCCGGACGGCGAAGTGACGCCTGCCTACATGGACGACTTCGTTTTGAATGCGGGGGACCCTGTAGCAGAGGGTGCGGGGGGCAGCGCCGAATTGATTTTCGTGGGATACGGCATCAACGCTCCGGAGAACGACTGGAACGACTTCGCGGGCGTCGATGTCGCGGGGAAGTACATCATGATCCTCGTGAACGACCCGCCGGCCCCTGCCGCCGAAGCCGATCTCTTCGGTGGTCCTGCCATGACGTACTACGGCCGGTGGACCTATAAGTATGAAGAAGCCGCCCGTCAGGGCGCACTTGGGGCGATCATCGTGCATGACACGGAGCCGGCAGGATACCCGTGGAGCGTCGTTCGTGGGGGTTGGTCCGGCGAACAGTTCGCCCTCCCGCCGGATCCGTCGGGTCCCACCCCAGCGGGCATGGTTGGGTGGGTATCGCTGGACGTCGCCACCGAGGCCCTTGCGGCCGCGGATTTGGACTTTGAGGACCTCATGGCCCAGGCCGCTGATCGCGACTTTGCTGCCGTCGAAACCGGAGTCATCGTGACGGCGACTGTGGAAAGCGATGTCCGAGAGGTTGAGACCATGAACGTCGTCGGAGTCGTTGCCGGGGCTGCTCGCCCAGACGAGTACATCACCGTCTCAGCGCACTACGACCACTTTGGAGTCGGGGAAGCGATCGACGGTGATTCGATCTATAACGGCGCTTATGACAATGCGTCAGGGACCGCGATGCTGCTGTCGCTGGCTCATACGATTTCCAACATGCCGACTGCTCCCGATCGGTCGATCGTTTTCATCGCGACAGCCGCCGAAGAACAAGGCCTCTTGGGAGCGCAGTGGTATGCCCAGACCCCTCTCTTCCCCTTGAGCCAGACGGTCGCGGAACTCAACGTCGACGGCGCCAATCTATGGGGCGAAACCGACGACATCATCGTACAGGGTGAGGAACGAAGTGAGTTGGGATTGTTCGTTCGTCCGCGGGCAGGAGAACTTCAGCTGACGCTCATGCCTGATGCTGAGCCAGAGAAAGGATTCTTCTTCCGCAGCGACCACTTCCCGTTCGCGAAGGCCGGTGTACCGTCTCTGTACTTCGAGCACGGACGGTCCTACCGCGGGCGGCCCGAGGGTTGGGGAAATGACGTTCAGGCTGCCTATACAGCGAACCACTACCACGCCCCCTCGGATGAGTACAGCGAGGATTTCGTGTTCGATGGCGCGGTGCAGCAGGGCGCCCTCGTCACCTCAGTGCTCTTGGATATCGCTGGCAGCGACTTATGGCCGAATTGGCATCCGGGCCAGGAATTCAAGGCTGCCCGCGATGCCATGATGGGGGGCCGGTAACTAAAGCCCGGTCGGCTGGTCCACGAAATGCCAGGGAAGGTCGAATCGCTCTTCTAGGTGCGTAGCCAAAGCTCGGACGCCGAAGGTCTCGGTCGCATAGTGGCCTCCAAAGAATACGTTGAGCCCGAGTTCCACCGCATCGAAGTGGCTGTGGTGTGAGCCCTCACCGGTAATAAGAGCGTCGAGCCCAGCCGTAACCGCATCAGGGATGAATGAGGCCCCGCCCCCTGTCACCACACCCACTCGCTCGATGGCCTCAGGCCCGCCAGAAATGACGTGCACGGGCCCGGCTAGGACTCCCTCGAGCGTTGTCGCCAACGCGTCCCGAGTAGCCGGGGCATCCAAGGTGCCCCACCAACCCACTTCTTGCCCTTGGTACACGCCGAATTGTCCTTGTAGACCGAGCCCGAGGGCCCGTCCTAGAAGTGCGCTATTTCCCACCTCTGCGTGCGTATCCAAGGGCAGGTGGCAGCTGAACAACGCAATCCCGGCGTCCATCAGCGCCCTTACCTTGCGGAAATGACGTCCGGTAAGGGGTTCGAGTCCGCCCCAGAATAGGCCGTGATGCACAATCATGAGGTCGGCGCCGAGTTCCACAGCCGCGGAGATAGAAGCCTCTGAAGTGTCGACCGCCGCAACAATTCGGGTGACCTCCTCCGGTCCGGCGACCTGAAGGCCGTTCAGCGCGTTCCCGTAGTCGGGATGATCGGCGATCCCAAGGTAGGCATCCAAATACTGGAGGATGGATTCTAATTTCACCGTCGACCCCCAAACAAGCCGGATTCAGCTCGTGGACAAGATGTGGAAAACTCGTTCTCAGTCAGTATGTCGCTACATGGATTACCGAACGACCTACCACAGAAGCGTTGCAGCACCAACGATTTTTGCCCCGACCCTAGCAAGGGCGACCGACTTCCAACGCCCGAAGATACTCTGGGGAAAAATATGTTTATCGGTTGACGCGTCACTCGTTGGATAGCCCTTCAACTGGAGTCGGAGCCCCTGAGCGCCCAGTGGAATCGCCCATATGGACCATCCCGTTGAAAATCGCGCCTTCCTCGAGCTGCAGTCGGCGCGCTCTCACGTCCCCTTCAATTCGGCTGGTTGCCTGGAGTTCAAGCCGCGAATCGGCGACTAACGTCCCGTTCACTGTCCCCGATATAACGGCGTCCTGTGTGGCAATATCTCCAGAGACTACACCGTCCTTACCTACTACAACGGCTTTTCCAGCCCGAACACTCCCCTCGACCATGCCCTCGATCCGGATGGTGCCGTCGGTTTCACAGTCCCCGACGACCCTCATGCCTGGGCCGATGAGCGAAATCACTGATTCGGGTGGTGCTCCGTTTCCGCCTCGGTCGCGTGCCATCTAGTACCTCAAAGATCTGATTGGAATGAGAAGTTAGCTGTGCCTGACAATCCACACTACGCAGGTTGCTGCACCATCGTCAGAGGATCGACCGCGTCGCCGTCGAGCAGGATTTCGAAGTGTAGGTGGGGTGCCGTTGACCTGCCCGTGGACCCGGTTAAGGCAATGACCTCACGGGCTCGGACCTTTTGGCCCCGGACGACTAGATGCGCGGACGCGTGTGCATAGAGAGAGGTGAAGCCCTCTCCGTGGTCAATGACTACAAATCGCCCGTATACGTCGTCCTCCCCAACGTCAACGACAGTTCCTCCGCCGGCGGCTCTTATATACGAGTCACTCGGGACTGCAATATCCAGGCCCGGGTGCTCACCATCCGCGCCCTCCATGAGCGCTTGGGTAATGAACCCTCGTTCTGCGAGAGGCCACATGTCCGGACGCGAGGCTCCAGTACCGGGAAGGGTTTCCGCGCCTTGCCCGCGGCGGGAGCCGGTAGCGGGGGGCAGCCAGACGTCGAATGAAGTTCCATCCACAGAGCGCCCGAACAAAGCCCGAATTTCGCCATATTTGGCTTCGATTTCTTCCAGCTGCCGGCCCAGCATTTGAACGCGTACGCGGTCACCGCGGGTCGCTTCGAGCTCCAGTTCGAGATCCGCGACGCGTGAGGCGCGCGCAGCGAGGTACCACCAACTTCCGGCCATGACCATAAGCGCGAGAGCGACTACCGAGCCTCCGGCTGCCACGACCCGAAGCCACCTGTACGGAATGTGGAGGGTGCGGCTGTCGCGGCCCCCGTCGGGGACCACCATGATGGTGAGCTTCCGCGGGCCCTTTGCACTCATTCGACGATTTCTGAGACCGACTTCCCCATCATCATCTCGAAGATCCGCTCGAAATCGTCAGGTCCGTGGTATTTGACTTCGATGCTACCCTTTCCGCCGCGGCCTTGTTTGATTGCTACCCGAGTTGAGAAGCGATCACGGATCGAATCCTGTAGCGCCTGAAGGGTCGGGTCGACTGCCTTCGTTTTCGAGGGTCTCACCGGTGCTCCGAGACTCTTGGCCCTCCGCTCGACTTCACGCACTGACCATCCTTCTTTCGCTGCAGTGCGGGCGAGTTCGGCCGCGCGCATGGGCTCAGCAACGGACAAGAGCGCCCGAGCGTGCCCCATGCTCAACGAACCACTCTCCACGAGCTTCCGTATCGAAGGCGGGAGTTTCAGAAGCCGGACTAAGTTGGCGACAGTGGAACGATCTTTCCCGACCGCCGTCGCAATTTCCGCTTGGGACATCCCGTACTGATCGCCCAACGCGACATACGCCTCTGCCTCCTCCATGGGGTTCAGAGCGGAACGTTGGAGATTCTCCACCAAGGCCAAAACAAGCAAAGTGTCGTCGGAGGCGTCGCGGACGACGACTGGAACTTTTTCCCACCCTAGGCCGGTGACCGCACGAAGACGTCGTTCTCCAGCAATAAGTTCAAAGCGATCCGATGACCCTGGGGCCGGACGCACCACTAGGGGCTGCAAGAGTCCGTTTTCACGAATAGAGCCCGCGAGATCTGAGAGCTCTTCCTCCGTAAACACACGCCTTGGCTGCACGGGGTTCGGGACAATCATCTTCACGGGCAGCTTGCTGATTTCGCTGGCCTCGACCTCGGGATCCATGTATTCACCAAGGAGGGCACCAAGTCCTTTTCCGAGCCGGTCGCGTCGCGTCATGATACAGCTCCCACACCTTCGTGTTTTTCAATCAGCTCTTGTGCCAACGCGAGATATGACTGCGCGCCAGTTGAGAGGACGTCGTAGAGAACGATCGGCTTCCCAAAACTCGGAGCTTCAGCCAGGCTGACGTTTCGTGGAATCGCCGTACGGTAGACCTTAGCCCCAAAATATTCTCGAGCCTCTGCCGCCACCTGTGTCGACAGGTTCAGGCGACGGTCATACATCGTGAGCAAGACTCCCTCAATATCCAGGTCCGGGTTGAGGCCTTTTTGGACCACTCGAACCGTGCCCAACAGCTGGCTCAATCCCTCAAGGGCGTAAAATTCGCACTGGATTGGAATCAACACCGAGTCCGCGGCGGTCAGCGTGTTCAACGTGAGGAGCCCAAGAGACGGAGGACAATCGACAAGTATGTACTCGTATTGGTCCCGCACGGTGTTAATAGCCTTGCGCAGGATCTTCTCTCGCTCAATCGCATGAACAAGTTCGATTTCCGCCCCGACGAGGTCCCGAGACGAAGTCACGATATCCAGGCAGGAAAAGTGCACATTCCGAACAATGCACTCTTCGATCGGTTTGTCCCCGATCAAGACATCATAAACGGTGTGAAGACTCTTTCGGTCCTCTACACCGAGGCCGCTCGTGGCATTTCCCTGTGGATCGATGTCCACCACCAGGGTCCTCTTCTCAGCAACAGCCAACGAGGCACCAAGGTTTATGGCAGTCGTGGTCTTCCCCACACCACCCTTTTGATTCGCAATCGCGATTACGTGCGACATTCGGTCCTTATTTAAGAGCTTAGAGATCCGGCTCATCCGAGTTCGGGCGAGCAATATACTCCCTCCGGCCCGCGCACGGAAAGCCGCGCACGGTTGACCAGAACACTGAGGTCCCTGAACCTTGGACGACGAGTGAAGACACCTAAGCATGAATCGGGCTCATTCGGCCCGAAACATGTAGGCCCGGGCTCTTCCGGGAGGAGAAAACATGGGGCTGCGGCGTACGGGATTAGTGGTAACGGCCCTCCTTCTGTTGACGGCATGCGGCGGCAGTGACTCATTCGGTCCCAACACTTCGCTGAGCGAATTCATCGGGGATTGGGAAGCAACGGCCCTGGTCCTCACCAGCCCGGTCACGGCAAGCGCCTCGGTCGACCTCATCGCCTTAGGCTCCACATTCAACCTCAACGTCCAACCCAGCGGCGCCTACACCGCCGTGCTCGTCGTTCAAGGCTTAGCCTCAACGGAGATCGGCACACTGAGTCGTTCAGGTGGAAACACAGTCGTGCTCGAGCGGACCTTCCCCACGGCATCGAAAGACATTTGTACGTACAGCTTCGAAGGGAATGATCGATTGATCCTCGGCGGGGACACGGAGTTCGACTTCAACCTCGACGGGACCCCGGACGAAGCATTATCTCACTTGGAGTTAGTACGCCGCCAGGACTGACCCCGCAGTCTTGTTTCACGTGAAACAAACAACACAAAACAACGTTCATGTTTCACGTGAAACAACCCGCGGCGACACCCATGGACTAGTCGGGCCGTGAGTCGCTCCTGGTAGCCCCAGCTTTTCGGGCTTCGAGCAGGAGGTTCTGCAGATCAGCCGGAGAAACACCGGAGATCCGCGCTGCCTGAGCGAGCGTCTCTGGACGCACCCGCGCCAACTTCTCGCGCGCCTCAAAAGACAATGTCTCCATTTCTAGATAGGGCAACTCATTGTCCAGCAACACGTTAGCTTGCTTTCTCAGTTTCTCGGCCCGCTGTCGTTCGCGAGCCACATAACCCTGGTATTTCAGCTCCACCTGTACCGCAGCCAAGGCGGCGCCCGAAGCTTTCGGCCTCTCCAGGTCCTCCGACGCATCCAACAGCAGGCTTGCCTCCACGCGGGGGCGTTTCAATAACTCGACCGCTCGAGTCGGTTCGTCGATCGGGGCTGAACCCGCGGCCTGCAGGACGTTGTTCACTCGGTCCGGCTTCAGTGTGGTCTTTTGAAACCAACTGAGCATGACCCGCTCCTCTTCTAGGCGTTCCTGCAGCGAAGCCTCCTGTGCGCTCGTCAGAAGACCGCGTTCGCGAGCCAATGGCCCGAGCCTTCCTGGGGCGTTGTCCTGGCGCAGGAGGAGACGAAATTCTGCACGTGACGTGAAGAGCCGATACGGCTCGTCCACCCCGCGTGTCACGAGGTCGTCGATCAGCACTCCGATGTATGCCTGATCTCTTTCGAGAACGAATGACCCCTCGCCGCGCACCTTAAGCGCAGCGTTTGCGCCGGCGATGACGCCCTGCCCCGCCGCCTCCTCATATCCGGTCGTGCCGTTAATCTGGCCTGCGAAGAACAGACCCGGCACATCCTTCAGCTCCAGCGTGTGGCGCAGCTGGTGAGGAGGGAAGTAGTCGTACTCAATCGCATATCCGGCCTTCGTCATCCGGACCTCCTCGAGACCCTGGATCGTGCGTAGAAATTCCAACTGAATTTCCGCTGGAAGCGAAGTCGATAGCCCATTCACGTAGAGCTCAGTCGTATAAAGGCCCTCTGGTTCCAAGAAGACTTGATGCCGCGGAGCGTTCGGGAATCGCACAACTTTATCTTCAATCGAGGGACAATACCTGGGTCCCCTTCCAGCAATTTCGCCACCATACAGCGCGGAGCTCTGTAGGTTATCCGCGACGACTTTTTTCAGACCGTCTTCAGCCCACGCGATCCAACACGGCAACTGTCGAGGAATGTCTTCGTTGGCATACGTCGAAAAACGGTAGTCCACATCATCACCGTCCTGACGTTCGAGCTTCGCGTAGTCCACACTTCGCCCGTCAATGCGTGGGGGCGTTCCGGTCTTGAATCGCGCGACCTCAAGGCCGATGCCCTCGAGCGACTCCGCCAGTTCCACAGAGGGAGCCTCGCCCGCGCGTCCCGCTCCGACACCCGCCTCACCCCCGACGTGAATCTTGCCTCGCAGGAACGTCCCAGTGGTGACAACAACCGCCCGCGCCTCAAACGATAATCCGCCACGTGTTCGGATCCCGCGGGCCCGGCCGTCCTCCATCAGCAGGTCGGCAACCAACGCCTGGAAGAGATCCAAATCCGGAAGTCCGTCCAACACACCTCGGACAGCTAATGGGTACAGAGCCCGATCACACTGTGCCCGCGGCCCCCACACCGCTGCGCCTTTGGACCTGTTCAGCATCCGGAATTGAATCCGAGACGCGTCGGTGGCCTGACCCATCACGCCCCCAAGGGCATCTACCTCACGAGCCACAACACCCTTGGCAACACCACCAATCGCAGGGTTACAACTCATTTGTCCGATTCGCGACAGATCGGGAGTCACAAGCAGTGTGGCGGCGCCCGCCCGCGCCGAAGCGGCAGCGGCTTCCGTACCTGCGTGACCGCCCCCAACGACGATTACGTCGTAGGAGGACCTCACTTCTTCTCGATGAGGAAGCGGTCCCATGAAATCGATTCGTCCGGCTGGACTACCTCCACTTTGCTCACCTGCGCCATCGGAGGCCCCGCCGCAAGAGCAAACTCAAACTGCTTCAGGTCAGCGGGCGCACCACCCGCATGCACCTCTACTACCCCGGACGGGAGATTTCTCACAAGACCACACAGTCCCAGGCGAAGGGCCACACGGCGAGTCCACCAGCGGAACCCCACGCCTTGAACCTTACCGTGAACGTGGAACCCGTGCATCTCAAAACTCTCTTCGATGACTTCAGTCATTTTCCGATACAGAACTCTCTAAAGACGACGTCGAGTATGTCCTCGACAGAAATGACCCCGAGGATTTCCTCGAGAGCGGTCTCCGCTGGTCGGAGATGTGTCGCAGCCACTTCCGGCGGCAAACCATCCCGGAGCGCGACCCCGAAACTAACGACCTCGTCCCTCGCTAGTTCCATGGCCCGCGCATGCCGCCTACGCGTCAGGACCGGAGCTTCCGGTTCCGCTTTCACGAGACCGCCGTACACAAGCGACGGCAGCACCTTCTTTACCGTGTCCAGTCCCGCGCCAGTGAGTGCCGATACGGAGACCTCGTGGACAACACCATCGACGTCCGGGCTCTCGGGAAGGACTCCCTCGCGCCGATCACTCTTCGTGCGCATCAAGACCACTGGCGCAGTAACACCATTGATGAAGGCTCGATCCTCATCAAGGAGCGGCTCGTCCGCCGGGACACAGAACAGCACGATATCCGCATCTCCTATATAGCGGTGAGCAACCTCGATGCCCAACTGCTCTACCTGCCCCTCGGATTCCCGGAGCCCAGCCGTGTCCACCAACCGAAACGGAAAGCTGCCGATCTGCACCACCGACTCGATGGCATCGCGGGTCGTGCCCGCCTCTTCCGTGACAATAGCTCGTTCGTGTCCGAGGAGTGCGTTATAGAGCGACGACTTCCCTGCGTTCGGCCGACCAGCCAGGACCGTCAGAGCCCCCTCTCGGAGGAGTTCACCTTCCGGGGCGGTCGCAAGAAGGTGCGACATACGATCGGTGAGATCGTCCGCGACCCGTGCGATATCGTGCACCGGCACAGGCGCATCATCTTCTTCGGGGAAATCGATATGGTGGACCAGCAGTGCTTCGAGCCGCACGATCTCCTCCCGCAACCGAGAGACCTGTTCTGACAGCCCACGGTCCAGTTGTCCCAATGCCGCACGGTGAAGTGCTCGGCTCTGCGCTTCGATCAGGTCCGCCACAGCCTCGGCCTGCACCAAATCCAGCTTACCGCGCAAGTAAGCGCGGCGGGTGAACTCCCCGGGCTCCGCACGTCTCGCGCCGGCCGCGAGGCACGCATCCAACACCATCTGCGGGATCAGGCGGCCGCCATGACACGACAGCTCGATAACATCCTCACCCGTGTAGCTTGCGGGCGCCGCGAACAAGGTCCCGACGGCCCGATCCAGTAGGGCCTCACTTTCCGGATCCCGAAGCTCCACCATTGTCGCATACCGCGGGACAAGATCCGGTTGGGACTCCGGCACGATCCGGCGAAAAACATCAACCGCGTCCGGCCCTGAGATGCGAATCACTGCCATCGCACCCATACCTGATGGGGTCGAAATCGCGGCAATCGTATCTACGTCGTGAGTCATCACGGGACGCCCACGCCGGGCAGCCTCCCCGGCGCGTGCGTCAGTCCTTCTTGGCCTTCGGAATGGGTTGACCCTTCATCTTTTTGCGCTCATTCGCAATCCATATCTGCTGCGGGAGCGTCGCGATATTAGCCGTCGCGTAATAGAGGTTCAATCCGCTCGCCAAGTTGAAGAAGATGAAGACCATCATTCCAGGCATGAGCCACATCATCATCTTCATCTGCGGATTCGGAGCATCGAGTGACTTGTAGCTCACGTACTGCATCAAGAACATCGACAGTCCCAAGAACACCGGAAGCAGGTAGAGCGGGTCCGGAGCCGACAGATCTGGCATCCAAAGGAATGGCACACCGCGCAGCTCAATCGTGTTCTGGAACACGAAGAAGAGCGCGATCAGCACCGGCCACGGAATGAGCATCGGGAGACAACCCGCCAACGGATTGAATCCATGCTCCTTATACAGCTTCATCATTTCCTTCTGAAGCTTCTCCGGCTGGTCCTTGTACTTCGTTTGGATCTCTTTCAGGAGCGGCTGGACGGCCATGTTCCGTAGCTGCGCCTTCATGGCTTTGTGGTTCAACGGGAACAACACGACCCGCATCATCACCCCGAAGATGATGAGGACCCATCCATACCCTAGCGACAAAGTGCCGTGCAGGTATGTGAGGATCTTCATGATCACGGACACGAATGGACGTACGATCGGTCGGAAGAACTTCCAGCCGTACGGGTTCACTTCCTCCATGCCCTGCCCAAGCGAGTTTAGGAGCGCATAATCTTGGGGACCCATGAACAGCCTATACCCGAACTCGCCATCGGCAGTCAGCGACTGCGCGGTTGCAAGCCGCACACGGCCATCGAATTGGCTCTCCTGGATCAACATCCCACCCAGGTAGCTCGCTTCACTTTCGACGACCTCCGTCTCCCCGGCCAGTAGAGCAAATACGAAGAACTTGCTCCGAAAAGCAGCCCATACGAGCGGCCCTTCCACGAGCATCGTCTCGGCCTTCTCATGAATGGTCGACTGAATGCCTTCCTGTAGATGGTTGTGCACGTGAGCCATCGAACGGGCTTCCGTCGCCGAGTCAGCCTCGGCGAACGCGATACCATCTCCGAGGTCCGTTACAAGCAAAGGACGCTCTAATCCTGCCGAAGATCCGCGGACCACAACCTGATAAGACTCAGGAAGGAACTCGTACTCGATCTGGAACGTGAAAGGGCTCGTCGGGTGCTGATACGAGAATCGCAGTGTCCGCGCCGAGTCACCTTCCGCCAACGTGAAGCCGGCAGCCGGCTCTACATCGAACACCACCCGGCTCAGATCTACGGTGTCGCTGCCTACGACAAGCTTCTGCCCCAGATACCCGTCCGCCCCATCCGGCATCAGGTCGACCAACCCTTCTCGGTTCAACGCGTCGAACTGGGTCAGCACCGCCGAATGTAGTCGCGCGCCATGGTTGGAGAATTCAAAATGGAACAACGGAGTCGCAACAATCGGTCTCTGTTCCGGCACGACGCTGCTGCCAGTTGCTTGCCCGTCGACTGCCTGCTCGACAGGGGCCTGTCCAGCAACCGTGAGCGGGTCCTGCTGAGTCGGTATCGACGGAATCGCAGAAGATGCTTCGGCCCCGCTGGGTACCGCCCCTCCAGAAACACCGCTCGCCGACTCAAGCGGCGGAGCCCCGCTATCGGCCGCCAATCCCTCCTCCGGTATGACAGGGGGGAACATCAGATTTGTGCCGACGAGGACCGCGAGCATGAGCCCGATGGCCAATAAGAACCTTACTTCGGTGTTCATGGCGTTTGTCTATCGATGCGAACCAACGGCCGACTTCGTCGCTGGTTCGAGCGTTTCAGAGGAATGATCGATCGGTACTGGGTCGTATCCGTGCCCACCCCACGGGTGGCACCGCGTAATGCGTCGAATCGCCATCCAGCCGCCTCCGACAGAGCCGTGCGACTGGACCGCTTCAATTGCGTATGTCGAACACGTTGGAGTAAAGCGGCACGTAGCCGGAGTCCACGACGAGACCGCCGCCTGATACAAGCGGATCACCCCAATCAGGATTCGTTCGACCAAAACCCCTCCATCGCCTTGTGTACCTCATTACGCAGGTCGTCGAACCCTGCTCCATAAGCTTCCCGGCGTGCCCGAATCAATACGTCGCCCGGCTTTCCACCTTCATCCAACCGCGTCAAGACATCCCTACGGCAGATTTCTCTAAGACGCCGCTTGAGGCGGTTTCGGTCCACGATGTTCCGCCCGTGCTTCGGGACGATAACTCCCATCCGGGAACGCGAAGCGGGGGAAGACGTGAAGAAGACATCGATCAGCCGAGTCCTCTTTCGCTTCCCCCGCTCCAACAACCCCCGGATTTCATTGCTGTGCCGTATGCGCGCGCCCTGGGGCAGGCCCTCTCCGCGCTCCGGCGACCGACCGTCTACTTGCGGCCGATCGTCACCACGAGACGCGAGCGTCCCCTGTTGCGACGGCGGTTGAGTGCCTTGCGGCCGCCTGTCGTCTTCATTCGCGCACGAAATCCGTGCTTGTTGATCCGTTTGCGGTTCCGCGGCCTGTATGTTGGCATCATGGCGAGTAGCCCAATCCATCGGTGTTCTTACGTCTATAAACGAGCTTGAAAAGATAGTCTAGGGTGTCAGAACACGTCAACGCCCAATATGCCTGGTGTGCAAAACCATCGAAAGGCCGCACTATCACTGACATAGTTTGACTTTTCCACACACCCTGAATAGGTTCGGCGCGCCCTAATCTCGGGACCCATGAGAACCAGTCACAATTCACTGCGAGCCCGCCGCTCATCGTCCTTTCGCCATTCATGATCACGACGCTTCCCGCCGGAATGCTCTGCGGGGCGCCGATTTCGGGGGCGCGATGGAGCTGACAGCGGCCGAGCTTTGGGCCCGGATTCAAGAAAACGCTCGGGCATCCATTCCGGAACACAGCTACCTCACCTGGGTTGCCCCTGCTTCTGCGATCGCGCTCACCGACGACGAACTGCACGTCGAGGTACCGTCCCGATTCCACGTAGAATGGCTGGAAGACAAGTTCGCTCCACTTCTCGCCGGCGCGGCGGAACGGCTCTTGGGCCGCCCAATCACGATCACGGTGTCCTGTTCGGACAGCCCTACGCCCATGCCGGTCCCTTCGATCGAGTTCTCGGACCAGCCGGCCTACTCGCTGTCCAATTCGCCGAGGCCCGAGCCGCTACCACCAAAGCCGTCGCTGAACGGGCGCTACACCTTCGACCGCTTCGTCGTGGGCTCGGACAACCAACTCGCTGCGGCAGCGGCCCGAGCTGTCACGGACAAGCCCGCCAAGATGTACAACCCCCTCTTCTTCTATGGAGGAGTCGGGCTCGGAAAAACACACCTGATGCACGCGATCGGTCACCAGATCGTCGAGACCAACCCGCACACCCGAGTCGCCTACGTTTCGTCCGAGCAATTCACCAACGAGTTGATTTCGTCGATTCGAAAGGGTGAGATGGCTGAATTTCGCCAGCGATATCGCCGAATGGACCTTCTCCTGGTGGACGACATTCACTTCCTGCGGAGCAAAGAACGCACGCAGGAAGAGTTCTTCCACACATTCAACGCCCTCTACGACGCCCAAAAGCAGATCATCCTCACGAGTGATCGACCTCCAAAAGAGATCGATGGTCTTGAGGATCGCCTCGTGTCCCGATTCGAGTGGGGGTTGGTGGTTGACGTAAAACCGCCGGACTTCGAGACCCGTATGGCCATTCTTCGGAAAAAGGCGGCCGACGACGGGCTCTCGATGGACGACGAGGTGATTGAATACATCGCCCACTCATGCACGGCCTCGGTCCGTGAACTCGAAGGGGCGTTAATCAAGCTTTTGGCTTACTCGTCCCTGACGCACCAGGAGATCACCCCGCAGCTCGCTAGGACAGCCCTGAAAGGTGTGCTCGGCAGAGACAGAGACGAGGGCCCGATTCTCTCGCCGGAGCGCATCAGAGAAACGGTAGCCCGGCGCTGGCGCGTGAGGCCCGAAGCCTTGGCGTCCAAACGGCGGACTAAAGACCTCACAGTTCCACGTCAGGTCGCCATGTACCTCATCAAGGAAGCCCTCGGCACTTCGTTGGTTCGAATCGGCGAGTTGTTCGGAGGGCGAGATCACTCGACCGTGATTCATTCGATTCGGAAGGTCGAGAACGAAATGGAGAAGGATCCGTCCTTCAGAAAACAGGTCGACGAGGCCCGTGAGGAGATGCGTGAGGCTTTCCACGACTGATGTTGGAAACGTGGGAAAACCGTACTTTTCCCACAGTCACCCTGCGTCAGAGCTTGGCTGTAGTGGGAACCCGCGAGGTTATCTACCAAGACTCCACGGCGTTACAACTCGGCATAAGACGCTGCAACCACAGTACGAGCGGGTAGTCCGCCACCGTACAATCCACACATCCACATGCCCTACTACTACTATGTTTTTTAAATAAGAAGAGACATAGTATCTAGTTGCGTTGAAAACGAACGGACTCGCGCCGTCGAAGGCAGTGAGTCCGCGGTCTCAGGAGCTACAGCTCAATGAATTTTACGATCACGCGTCAGAACCTTCATACCGGACTCGCTGCAGTGTCTGCGAGCATCCCTTCGAAGACGACCTTGCCAGTCCTTTCGAACATCCTCTTTGAAGCGAAGGAGGACGGTGTATGGATGAGCGGCACCGACTTGGATGTTGCTGTTCGGATCAAGGTCCCCGCAGATGTGACCGAAGCAGGAAGGCTCACCGCTCCCGGTAAGAAGCTTTCCGAAATCACGAAAGAGCTTCCTGATCAACCCGTTGAGGTTGCTACGCGTGGAGAGCAGATCGAGCTCAAATGTGGGCGTAGTCATTTCAAGCTCAATGGCCTTCCGGCGGATGAGTTTCCGACGTTGGCCGAGGTAGACTTCACTGAAGGTTGGACGGTCACTGGGAAAGACGTGAATGGACTGATCCATCACACATCATTCGCTGTGTCGACGGAAGAGAGTCGGCCGATCTTGAATGGTGTGCTTTGGGAGTTGCGTGACGGCTCCATGCGGATGGTCGCCACCAATGGACACCGTCTCGCACGAATGGGAGTTCCGGCAGAATCGAGTGGGGCACCATCTGCTGATTTCATCGTACCACCGGGTGCGCTTCAGCAGGTGCAGCGCTTGTTCAAAAACGACGACAAGCTTCAAGTCGCGCGCAGTGGAAATCACCTCGGGTTCCGGGCAGGTGACAGGGAGGTTTACACGCGCCTGATTGAGGGTACCTACCCCAACTACGACCAAGTCATCCCGCGTGACAACGACAAAGTAGCGACGGTGGACAAGAAGGCTCTCGAGTCAGCTGTGCGCCGGATGGCGGTTGTCGCGTCCGATCAGACGCACCGTATTCGCCTGAAATTTGAACCGGGCCGGGTTCACCTGAATGTGCTCACCCCCGATCTGGGTGAGGGACACGACGAGCTGGAAGTGGGCTACGACGGTGAGGAACTCGAGATCGGGTTCAACGCGAATTACCTACTTGAAGTACTTCGGTATATGCCGACAGACGAGGTCAACGTCATGTTCAAGGCGCCCGAGCGTGCTGCTACGATCGAGCCTGTAGGCGATGATCACGATTATCTGAGCCTGGTGATGCCGCTGCGGCTTCTGGACTAGCCCTGGTCCTCGGGGCTTGCTGATTGAGCAGCCTCGAGGATTTCGTTTCCGGTGAAGATCGACAGAAGCGGAAGTCCTTCCGATTCGAAGAGGGCAGTCGCATTTTCTGATCTGTCGACCACTGTTAGTACGCCGAGGACGGACGCGCCCACATCGAGGACCGCTTGTACAGCTGCGAGCGTGCTTTTCCCTGTGCTCATCGAGTCTTCGACCATGACGCACCGTGATTCGGGCGTTACGCCTCCTTCTACGCGCTGGCCCGTACCGTGCTCCTTCGCTTTCTTACGGACGGAGAAGCCGTCAATCGGGTGCCCATCCAAGTAGCTTCGGTGGGCGATGGCGTACGCGATCGGGTCTGCACCCATGGTCAGACCTCCCACGTGCGTCGGCTCTAGACCGCTCTCTTTGAGTAGTGCGAGAGCAATGTGGCCAACGAGCATCTGACCCTCTGCGCTCATGGTCGTGGGACGAGCGTCGATGTAGTAGTTCGAACATGCTCCGCTCGCGAGTGTAAAATCGCCAAGCCTTAAAGACCGTTCGACGAGAAGCCGTTTCAACTGATCACGATGATTCATCGCCAAGACACTGCCCAACTGCCTGACTCGAGGCAAGCCCCTGCGTCGCGATTCCGCAGGGGGTGGGCTGTAGTGGTCTGTGCACTGGTCCTGGCGGGTGTCGGCACAGCGTGCGACAACGAGGGTGCGGTCGGGCCTGGAACGCTTCGAGTTGGACAGCTGGGTCAGATCACGGTCAGCTTGGAGACCCCCCGCCGCCTCGGTTTTGGAACGCTGATCCCCGCCGGAACCCTGAGCCAAACCCTCCAGTGGGAGTCGTCTGGTGCCTGGACCCTCCATGAAGGGATTTCCTATCGCGGTTTGGTAGGCGATGAGACCGTCTCCCGAAGCCTTGGCGATCCAGGGGCCTTCGCCTCCGAGTATGCATCGTTGATCGTGCGTATCAACCAAGTCACAGGGCTCAAGCTCTTTACCGACACCACAACGTTGAAGCAGGGAACGTCCGCTGATTGCGGGCCCGTTCTTTCCAAGATCCGCTTCACGATCGAGGACACCCACCGAGGGGAGACGTTTTATTGGACCCAATGTGTGGATGGGTCGCTGACGGACCTCACCACCGTGGGCGCGGGCCCCAAGGTAGGCGCTTCCCGTCTGGTGGTGGCCACACAGCAGGCGAGGGATGCTACTGTCGGACCCGGTTTCGTTTCGGCATACCACGGTAGCGTACCGTTCGGCTCTCTGGATCGAGGCGAGGACACGAGGGCGAGACCCACGTCCTCCTTCGTGGTGACAGACGATGTCGCTTGGTCGGCCTTCTGGTCAGAGCATTCGGGCCGCACCCCTCCTCCAGAAGTCGATTTCGAAACCGAGATCGTGATTGTAGGAGCGGTCGGGGAGCGCGGAGAAGCAGGAGACAGTGTGGAAGTACGACGAATCTTGGAGGTCGCCGATGGGACATTGACCCACCTCTTTGAACGCGTACCAGGGGATTTCTGCTCGCCGATAGCGAAAACCCATTACCCCTTCCACATCGTGGTCTCCCCCCGAACCCCTGCACCGATTCGGTTTGCGGACATTCTGGTCGAATACGTCTCTTGCGGCGTGTGATCTGAATGTCCCTCCGCCGCCGATTCGTTCTCACCTTCGTCGCGTTCGTGGTGTTGCTGATTACGGCCGGGTCCTATATGGCCTGGCGAGAGGCGACCCGGGCGCTCGAGGCTGAATTGGATGAGAAGGCCGCTTGGGTGGCTCGGGCGGCTGTGGCCACAGGGCTCCAGGCTTCGGCCGTCGTCGGGCTACGGCCGGGGTTCGAGGACACGTCTCAGTGGACGAGTTATCACGCCCGCTTAAAGGAGTTACAGTTTGTTGTCCGTGAAGCGTATATCCTACGCAACGACAACACCGCTGTTGTGACGAGCTTCCCAGCGGACTCGATCCCGATTGGGATGCCCCTGCCTGATTTCGACTTATTCGAGGCACTGCTCGACGAAGCACGCGTCGTTGGCTATTCCGCGAGCGAATCCTTCACGGGCCTGGACGAAAGATTCTATAAGTGGGGGTTTGCTTCGCTAGAGGACAACCAGACCGTTTTGGCGGTACTCATGCCTGCCGACTACGAGGTTCCCCTCGAGAGGCTCGGTCGCAATCTCATATTTGGCGCCTTGGCTGCGACGCTGCTGGCGGCTCTTCTCGCTGGCGTCCTAGCCACGAGCGTTGTGCGCCCCCTCGAACGCCTTAGCCGAGTGGCCATCCGCATCCAGCGAGGTCGGATGGTCGAGCCCGTTGCCGACGAAGGCGGACACGAGGTAGGACGCCTGTCGCGAGCCATGGAGCGTATGCGCCTCGCGATTCTCGAACGAGACGAGCAGCTTCGTCTTATGCTGGCTCAAGTCGCGCACGAGATCCGAAACCCGCTCGGTGGCCTGGAGTTGTTCGCCTCCGCAGCGGCGGAGACGGAGGACGCGGAGGAGAGGGGTCGGTTACTTTCGCGGGTCCGCCAAGAGGTCTCTGCGTTGAACGGGATCATCTCGGACTTCTTGGCGTTCGCTCGTCCGCTCGCGCCTTCCCGTGAGGCCACCGATGTCCGACTTCCCATACTCGGAGCGATCGAACTCGTAGAGGCGGAGCTCCTTGAGCGAGGAGGCACCTTGGACGTTCACATGTCGGATACCGCGCTCATGGCTAGGGTCTCCGGCGACCACGTGAAGCGAGCAGCACTCAATCTGCTTCGAAACGCGAGCCAGGCCGGTGATCACGTTGTGCTCGAGGCCGGGGTTACCAATGGTGAGTTCGTGCTCAGTGTGTCCGATGACGGCCCTGGCGTGGCCCAGGAGCTTCGTGGCCGAGTCTTCGACCCCTTTGTGACGGACAAGGAGCAGGGAGCCGGCCTGGGCCTCGCAATCGTCAAAAAGATCGCGGAGGCACACGGGGGGCGGGCCGAGCTGGTCGATAACCGGGAACCCAATGGTGGGAAGGGTGCCGAATTCCGCGTATATTTCGGCAGCCTGGAAGACCCCCCGACGCCGTAACTCCAACTAGCTAAAGCATTTCCAATGGCTGAGATCCTCATCATCGACGACCACGACTCCATCCGGGAGGGGCTTGAGCTCCTTCTGCGGCGCCGTGGCCATCGGACGAGGTCTGCGGAAAGCGGGGCCCGTGGCTTGGAGCTGCTGGAGGAAGAGCCCGCGGATCTGGTCATCACGGACCTCAAGATGGCCCGCATGAACGGGATCGAGGTTCTGGAGCACGTGAAGAGTGTCACTCCAGACACCGACGTCATGGTCATTTCTGCCCACGGCACAATCGAGCGGGTGGTCGAGGCGATGAAGCTCGGGGCGGCCGACTTCATCACGAAACCGTTCTCATCCGAAGAATTCGCGGTCAAAGTGGACCGGTTGGTGGACGAGCGGACGCGGCGGGTCAAGCTGAAGCGAGAGAACGTCGCATTGCGTGTGGAGAACGCCTCATTGCGCGAGGAAACGACGGCTCGTTACGGGGAGATGGTTGGCGAGTCGGGCCCCATGCAGGACGTCTTTAAGTGGATCGATCGCGTAGCTCCAAGCGAATCGACAGCGATGATCTACGGGGAGTCGGGCACGGGGAAGGAACTCGTCGCCCGGGCGGTCCACGCCGGGTCCAAACGGAAGGACGGCCCTTTTGTCCGCGTAAACTGCGGGGCGCTCTCCGAGAGTCTTCTCGATTCCGAGCTGTTTGGTCACGAGAAAGGCGCGTTCACGGGTGCGGCAAAGAAGCGGAGAGGGCGGTTCGAACTCGCCGATGGCGGTACGCTCTTCCTGGATGAAATCGCGACCGTTCCGCATACCACACAGGTCCGCCTGTTACGTGTGCTTCAGGAACGCGAGCTCGAACGTGTGGGTGGCGAGGAGACCCTTCCCGTCGACGTGCGCATCATTGCCGCGACGAATGTGCCGCCGGAAAAGCTCCTCGAAGACGGAGCGTTCCGAGAGGACTTGTTTTATCGATTGCACGTAGTGCCGATGCTCCTCCCGCCGCTCCGTGAGCGGACTTCGGACATTCCGATTCTCGTGAACCACTTCATCGACAAGCTGCAGGAACGCACTGCGTCTCCGGTTCAAACTGTGAGTGCCGAGGCACTGAAACGTTTGGCCGCGTATAGGTGGCCGGGGAACGTGCGTGAACTCGAAAACGTCATCGAACGTTCGTTGGTTCTTGCAGACGCGACAGAACTCAGCATCGAAGATTTGCCTCCTCTTGGCACCGATGGGGTTGCGGGTGGTCTCGCGGGCTTTGAGACGGGGGCGGAGACGGAGTTGCCGATCGGTGGCCTCGACCTGACCCGTGCGGTCGAGGGCATCGAGGAACGTTTGCTCCGCCAAGCCCTCGATCAGGCCGCTGGTGTCAAAGCGGAAGCTGCGCGCCTTCTCGGGCTCAAGCCCAGCGCCCTCTACTACAAGCTCGAGAAGTACGGGATCGAGGCGTGATCGACGTGCGTCGACCACTGGGGTTCGTCCTGGTGGTGGCCGCGGCGGCGGCTGTCTTCCTGAGCGATGCCACGGCGCTTTCGGGTCAGTCAACCGAGTCTGTTGTGGCCCAAAGAAGGCTCGAGTACACGTCTGCCTCTGACACTCACCAAGCGGCACTTAGTGCTTTTCGCGTGGTCGAGCAGAGGTTTTCCGCGGCGCTGACCGAAGTCGAGCGGGCCCGTCGAGAGGGGGATGACGTAGCGTTATCTGTTGCCCTTCCGCGGGCTCAAAACATGAGCGTGCCGAAGGCGGACCGGGCCCGCCGTGTGAGTGAGGCGGCCGAAGACTTGGCTGAGAAGCGGCAGGCTCTGATCGATGTACTTGTCGTCCGTCAGGCCGAGTTGGTAGGGCGACTCGACGCCGCGGCGTCGGCGGTGGCTCGGCAGCAGCAGAACGATCTGCTGGACGACACCTCCAACGAATTATCTGAGCTTGAGGACGAGGCAGAGGACCCAACGGGTCTTCTCCCTGTTGTGATGCCGAACATCGAGATCAGCCCAAGAGACCTACCGGCAGAGATCGAATCCAAGGCACAAATCTTCGAGCGCACAGCAGCCGTTGTCGACACGGTGCTCCTAGAGAACGCCGAACAGATCGCCGATCTGGAAGATCGGCTCCGCATTGAACGGCAGCGTCAGGACTTCCTGGTCAACGCCGATCGCTTCGGTGATCGTCAGGTCCCGACGGGGCCACCGAGGGTGGATCCCACCGTGGAGGTCTCGGACAGCACGGACGCGGAGGGTAGGCCGATCACGCTCGAGGAGCGACTCGCCGAAGCTCAGGCCTATCGAGAGGAATTGACCGAATACCGAGATCAACTCCTGATTCGGGCCCGAGTTTTTCGACAAGCAATCCGGGTGCGCTCATGATGCGTCTCGGTGTGATGAGGCTTCTGACGGTCGCCTTCCTGATGGGGCTCATGCTGCCTTCCGCGGCGTCGAGCCAGGTTCGTTGGCGGGACCTCGTGCTCACTCTTGGCGGGTCAGCGGAGCGTTATTCTGGGAATTTTTCATCGGTCAACGACCCGGTCGTCGACAGCACCAACCACGCTGCTGCTGCGGTAGGTGAATTGGGCCTACGCGGAACGCTTGCGCTGTTGGAACGCGAGACACACGACATCGTGCTCTCGGTCGATGGGGGCGTCCGTCAAGCCGCGGCGACGGGCTTCAAGGTCCGTGACTATGCGCCTCGTGAGTGGGTTGGGACGGCGACGCTGCAGCTCACCCGCTTGGTCGGGACGTTCGGGCGCTTGTATGCCCGCACCGGAATGAGCAATCGGTCGGTGCAAGATCGTCCACCGATGCCGCTCTTTCTGCAACCTGGATACGCGACCGGCACGGCTGCGCTAGGCTTCGTTACGCGATCCCTGGACGGCGTCCAACTGGACCTTGAGTTCGGGGGTGAATCCGCAGACTACCGAGCGCTCGAGTTCGTCCCCCAATTGGATCTACTCGATCGGCGCGGAGTGGGCGTGGAAGCTGGGGCGCGCTGGGGCGCCGACCCTTCATCGATTCGTTTCTTCGCCGGACTCCGTTGGAATGAGTATCAACACCAGGGGAGCTTCGATGCGGCAGATCCCTTCCGCCGAGACAGGAGTGTCCGGACGGGACTGAATTGGACGCACATAGGGTCGACCTTCGTCCAGGTAGGGCTTGAAGGCACGGTGAATCGATCGAACTCGAATCGATCTGAATACGATGCACTCAGTGCCTCGGTGTTGGTCAGCACACCACTTCCTGCCCGTGCGACCCTGAACGTCTACGCTCTGCTTACCGGCAAGACTTATGTGCACGAGACCGCTTTTGCGCGCCTGGTCCCAGGTGAAGAAGCCGACAATGCATCGATTGCCTATGTGCAGGTGGGGCGACCGATGGCTGTGAACCTGGATGGAGCCATCCGCGTGGGCTGGACGCGGGCAGAAACCGACATCGGGAATGCGTACTATCAACGCTTCGGACTGTCGGTCCGGATGAACTACAGGCCGAACAGTAAGTAGCGCGAGGCGTTAGCCCTGGCGGGAGGTTCTACTCACCTGTTCGGGCCCACAGCGCCCAAGCGATCCAAGACCCGTCGTGGGTCAGCGACACGTCCGCACCAGCGGGCTTCCCGTTCAAGAACACGAAGGGAGGCCTTCGGCCGATCGCACCCGGAGCGCACACGATCTCGATATCGTTTTCGTCCACTGTCAACACATCCGCCAACATGGACTTGGCTCCCACGCGAACCGCTGCCGATGCACGCGAGTGGACCGAGGTTAACTCGCGGTCAGTCAGCCTGCGCTCAAGCTCTGCGGTGTCTGCACCCCAAGGCATCCCCCGGTCGTCGACAGACCCCACATGCGTGAACAACTTCGGCCGGCCGCCCTCGTCATGCGTGCTCCAGGCGATGGAGTGCACGAGGGAGCCGGGCCGAGCTTCCAACTGAATTGAAATGAGCCGGTCTCCATAGGAGACGACACCAGTGTGCTCGGCCGATTCTGACTCACTGACCCACTCCGTTTCAAACAAAGTGTGCGCGAATGTGGGCGGCGAGCCGAGCAGCTTTGAGACCACCTTGAACGCCGCTTCTTTGGCGGCCCATCGGCACCAGACGTCGAGATCCGGGTCCGGAGCCCGTCCGATGCCCGCCCGTTCGGAGTCCGTGAAGACCCGTGCAAGGAATCGCTCGTCGGAGCTCTTATCGCGAGTTCGAACGTGCGTGAGGTCGACGACGTCGTTTCCGACCCTCAGGAGGTTAGCGCTCGGCATGGGTGTCCCGCCTTGTCAGCTCTCTGCGCCGGTCAGCCCAACACGGACCTCACTGGGGACTCGCATCGGCTTTCGGTCGGGACCCACCCAGACAGCGGTCACACGTGCTCGGGTGGTAACCACGGAAGGGTCGTCTCCGTGCACAATCTCCTGCTCGAGAATCATACTGGTGCGGCGGAAGGAGTCAGCCCAAGTCCTCACGATGAGTGCGTCTCCGCGCTTGGCTTCTGCGACATAGTCGACCTCGATACGTACCACGAAGATCCCCCAATTGCGGTCGTTGAGTACGGACCAAGGGAACCCGGCCTGCTCAAGAGCTTCGAAGCGGCCATGCTCCAGATAGTTCAAGAAGACGGCATGATTCACATGACCGAAGGCGTCCAGCTCCGAGCTACGCACGTCGATCATCGTTTCGGCGCAGGGGACGCCTGGGGGTTGAGGACTCATGGGGGAAAGGAAGGACGGAGCGGAGATCGGAGCAAGGTCCGCCGTTGACCTGAGGTAGGCCGAATCGGTACCGTGGCGGCCCCGTGCACACCAACGACCCAACATCCCGCTCGCGGCCCCCACGCCGCCTTCTGACCACCTTTGGTGTTGGTTGGGTGCTGGCGTTCGCCCTAGCCGTCCCTGTGCGTGCCACCCCCACTGCAGAAGCGCAGGATTCTGCCCTTCTTGTGCTTGCGGCAGCGAGTTTGGCCGACGTCCTTCCTCAGGTGGCACTCGCGTGGGAACGAACAGGTGGAGCGCCCGTCGCCTTCTCATTCAGCGCCACCTCCCGGGCGGCTACGCAGGCCGTACGGGACCCCACCGCTGACGTGATCGTCTCCGCAGATCTCCAGTGGGTAGAATGGCTGCGCGAGCGCGGTGCCGTGCTCGCGGGCACGGCGCTTGAGATCGCATCGAACGACTTGGTAGCGATTGTCCCTGCTGGGGCGAGCGGTATCACGTCGGCGGAACAGCTGGGGGGCGTTACACGCATCGCTCTGGCTGGGGAGAATGTCCCCGCGGGCCGGTATGCCAGGTCCGCGTTGGAGGCGCATGGGGTCTGGGCGGAGGTGGAACCCAAGGTTGTACGGAGTGGCTCCGTGAGGGGGACGCTTGAGTGGGTGGCACGCGGTGAGGTCTCGGCCGGGGTCGTATATCGCACGGATGCCCTCCAAGACTCGGATGTAGCGCTGGCGTTCGTTTTCGACTCGGACGATCACCCCCACATCGGCTACTGGGCGGCGCCCCTGGTAGGCAGCGATGTCCCGGATGTCGCGCGCGCCTTTGTTGCCTTTCTAGCCTCCACTGAGGCTGCGGATGTCTTCGGGGCGGAGGGCTTCCGATTGCCCAGTGAGTCTTTTGACGCTGAGCAAGCGCGCTCCGGTTCGTCACTCGGGGTGCCCGGGGTAGCATCCGCCATTCGTCTGTCGGTGATCGTGGCGTTGTTGGCCACGTTGGTCGGGCTCGTGCCGGCGATAGGGCTCGGATGGGTGTTGGCCCGGTGGGACTTCCGCGGAAAGTCGATCGTCTCGGCGCTCGTCCTTGCTCCGCTCGTTCTGCCGCCTGTGGTAACTGGCTTCTTGTTGCTGAGCGTGCTGGGAACGAACACCCCGTTCGGTGGTGCGTTGGCCAGCCTGGGCCTGCCGGTCCCATTCACCCTGCTCGGGGCTGCTTTAGCCGCGTTCGTCGTAGGGATGCCACTGTACGTGATCTCGATCCGCGGGGCGTTCGAGGCAATCGATTCGAAGTACGAAGAATTGTCTTCCACACTCGGCGTGACGCCTCGCCGCACCTTCCTCAGGATCTCTCTTCCGCTTGCTCTCCCAGGCATCGCAGCTGGTGCCGTGCTCGCTTTCGCTCGGGCCCTCGGAGAGTTTGGGGCGACTGTGGTCTTGGCAGGAAATGTCGAGGGGTCGACCCGCACCATCGCGCTAGCAGTATACACGCTATTGGAGTCCCCGCAGGGACAGGAACAAGTGTGGCTTCTCGTGGGTGCGAGCGTCGCCGTTTCGCTGCTGGCGCTCTTTGGCTTCGAGGTCTTGTCTCGTCGGCAGAAGCAGCGACTGGAGGACCGTCATGGTCGCTGACGCCTTCAGATTGAAGCTGGAGCTCGAGCTCCAGCTCCCGGGCACCGACCTCTGCGTCTCACTGGATACGAGAACGAAGGCCGTCGCGATCGTCGGGCCGTCAGGCGCTGGAAAGAGCACCCTTCTCAGGATTCTGGCGGGCGTCGAACGCAGAGCCCGCGGGCGCGTGACCTTCAGATCGGAGGTATGGCAAGACTCCTCGTCGGGTGCCTGGGTATCCCCATGGGAGCGAAGCGTGGGATGGGTTCCGCAAGACGTTCTTCTCTTCCCGCATCTCTCCGTACGAGAGAATCTGACCTACGGGGCGGAACCGGAGGCGTCCGTAACGGAGATCGCAGATCTTCTCCAAATCACGCCGCTCTTGGACAGGAGACCAAAAAGGCTCTCAGGGGGAGAGCAGCAGCGCGTCGCTCTGGGGCGCGCCCTGATCGCCGAGCCGCGGATGCTCCTACTCGACGAACCGTTCTCTGCGCTCGACCGGCCGCTCCGCGCAGAGTTGTGTCAGGTCGTTCGATCTTGGACACTGCAGCGAGGGGTGCCGCTTGTCTTGGTAAGTCACGACGAAGAAGACGCGCGACAACTGGGTGAAGAGCGTTATCGCCTTTCCGCTGGGACGCTCAGTCAGGAAGATTGAGCCGCAGAGGCTCGGCCACCGGTTATTCGTCGAGAAGGCCCTTCTCGCGTCCTATTTCGACGGATCTCTGCGGGACTTAACTCTTCCAACCGTGGCCCCGGGAACTGACCTTCAGCAGAACGTTTGGGGTGCGCTTTGTGAGATTTCGTACGGGGAGGCCCGTAGCTACGGTGAATTGGCCGCCACGGTCGGGCGACCTTCTGCGGTACGAGCTGTGGGGCGGGTTAATGGACTGAATGCTCTGGCCATTGTTGTCCCCTGCCGCCGGGTGGTTGGCGCAGATGGGAAGCTCGTGGGCTACGGCGGCGTCTGGCGGAAGCAGAAGCTGCTCGCCGTTGAGGGCGTCTAAGTAATAGTCGGACTGACGCTTACGATTGCGCCACTGTGCTACTGAACGGGCGGCGCGATCACTTCGAGAGCGGCAGGTAACGCACGGATCACGATCGATGGATCGGAAGCCCGTCGAATGTCCCCATCCACCTCGAAGCGGGGAGCTGCCGGGAATGTGACGGTGAAGGATGCGTCGTCGAGCACCTCCACCTGTTCCGATTCTACGTGCCGGCCGCGTTCCGCCATGTTGAAGAGCTTCAGGCGGGTCATTGGCGCTGCGTCTTGGATCTGGCACGCGTGCAGCAGTCCGTCTTCGACAGTCGCCTTGGGCGCGATCGGGAAGCCTCCGCCGAAGAAACGTCCGTTTGACACCGTCAACATCAGGTGGCGCCCGGACCGCTCGGTCCCATCGGCGGCCGCGAGCTCCAGGTCGATTCCCGGGAATTTGAAGAGCTGCTGAAGCGCTGTGATTTTGTACAACAGCTCGCCCTTGAGGAACCGAGCCTGAGACGCTGCGTCGATCACAGCGACATCGAAACCAAAGCCGACCAGGTTCAAGAAGTGGCGGGCTTCGCTCTGCTCCGGCGAGTGTTCTGAGGCCGTAGGCGTGTCGATGCGACCTACATCGACACGGCGCCGGTTCCCACTGGCCAGGGAGTTCACTGCTTCAGCCGCGTTCATTGGGTCGAAGCCGAGGCTGCGACCGAAGTCGTTTCCCGTGCCGTTGGGTAGCATCCCCAGCACCACATCAGTTCGGTCATGGTTGAGCAAGCGATCTGCCACGTTGCTCCACGTGCCGTCTCCGCCCACCGCCACAACAACGTCGAAACCCTCGCCTGCCGCACGGTCGGTGAGTTCCCGCTCCTCACCGGGCCGCGTTGTGGTTGCGAATGTCACGTCGTCGAGTTGCGCTTCCAGTAGACGCCGATAGACGGCGATGCGTTTTCGGCCGCGTCCCCGCCCCGAGGCGGGATTAAAAATGACGAAGTGGCCTGGCACCGAGATCAGATCTCCAGCAAGGGCTCGAAGGTCTGCAAGCCGGCCTGATACCACTGTTCGCGGAACGGGTACGTGTTGACGTCGTCGATCGTCAGACCCGCCGTCATCTCGTGCTCGTAAAGCGTGAGCGACCCCGTCTCCTCTTCGTGCTCGGAGTGGGGGGCCCCCATGTAAATGTTGGCCTTGAACTTTCGATCTGAGTCAGCGTCAACCATAAAGGCGTTGTATAGGTTTTTTGAGGGGGCGTACTTGTGCTTTGTGACCAAGAGGTCGAGCACTGGCTTGTCGTCGTCGCGAACCTCGACTTCCATGCGGTCGTCGAACTCGTTCATGGCGATGTCGAGCTCTCCCAAAAAGTGCGGAAGATGCCAACGTTCTGTTGCATGTTCGCGTGCGGCTGCGCTGGTCACCCCGACGCAAAACGGGTAGAACGCGGCCTTTGGGAGCGGCTTCCCCGGCTCAACCATGGGCGGGACAATTACGGCCAGGACGACCTCGAAGTAGTGCCCGACTTCACTTTCGGTGAACTCGAAGCAAGTCAGCGCCAAGATGCTCCGCTCGTGCTGCATCTCGAGCGGCTCAAGGTGCTTCGGAAGGAGTTTGCGAGCGTCCGACGTGGGCATCTCGAAGAACCCTCCGACACAGTTCTTGAAGCCGTAGTAGGTGTAGCCTTGATCATCCATTGATCTATTCGCCTTGATGCTGGTCGGCGGGTCCGGTTAGCGTTTGCCGTCCGCCGCACGTTCGTGTGCTCTATACCCTGCTCTTCGTCGATCCCCGGAGGCGATAGCGCTTGAAGCTACTCCGAGGTTATTTGGCCCTGATCGTTACCTGTCTGGGCATGCTGCTGTCCGATCTCGTCCAACGTTTCTTGGTCGGCCCATGGCTGTGGCTTCGACCCCAGAGCCGGATCAGCGTGTTGGGTTCCTGGCTTCAGTACTTGGCCTGGCTTGTGACGAGGCCTTTCGAAGTTATCGGAGGTGCGTCCCTTCCTCATCCGGATCGCATCATCCCGTGCGAGCCTGGAGTGTTGGTCGTCATGAACCACCAGTCGATGCTCGATCTTCCGCTCGGGGTCAAGACACTCACTAGCGGCTACCTTCGTGTTGTCACCCGCCGCCGCTACACTCGTTTTATCCCGCTAATATCGCACTTGAGCAGGCTGTATCAATACCCGTGGGTGGACCCTTCAGCAAACACGGGGGATGCCCGACGAATGCTCAAGCAGCTTCGAAAAATCTCCCGGGAA
Organism: Longimicrobiales bacterium; assembly: GCA_029245345.1. NCBI lineage: Bacteria > Pseudomonadati > Gemmatimonadota > Longimicrobiia > Longimicrobiales > Longimicrobiales bacterium. The sequence continues at coordinate 781,418 of JAQWPM010000012.1, read as the reverse complement.
ACGGATGTCCCTATCCTCATCTATCCTGAGGGGACGCGGTCCAAGGATGGGGAGATCGGACCGTTCCGCCCGGCGGGTCTGGGGTTGATCCTGCGTGCGCGTACTTGGAAGGTCCACGCCTTCGTCGTGGATGGCCTTTGGCAGTACGCCAAATTCAAGCACCTCCTGGGAAGCATGGACACGCTGGACGCGCGAATGGAATACGTCGGCGAATTCGAATGGACGAACCCGAAAGCTGATGCTGGCCTGTTTGTCGAAGGACTGCGGCAGAGCATGGTGGAGAAGCTCCAAGAGATGCGGGGGGGGCCGGTCGCATGACCTCGGGCGTCCACCCAGCTGCGGATGCTCCTTGGTACCCTGTGGTTCGGGACCTCGCAGATCGTCTCGTTCTGGACACGTCGGACTCCGTCAGGGCGGTACTTCTGTATGGTTCACACTTGCATGGGTCGAACCCCAACCGAAATAGCGCATTCGATTTCATGGTCGTTGTGGACTCGTATCGGGCCTTTTACTCCGCTTTGCGGAGATCCGGTGGGATGCGGCGGTGGGTTTGGCTGATGTCCTCTATGGCGAACGTACTGCCGCCGAATACGATCGCTTACGCGCCCGACGACCGGGAACTCGGACTCGCCAAGTGTCTGATTGTGAGCAAGCAACATCTTGAACAGGCGCTCGGGCCGAACCCTAAGGATCACTTCCTGTTGGGCCGACTCGTTCAGAGAGTGGGGCAGGTGTGGGCGGCGACGCCTGAAGAACGGGCGTGGCTGAACGACCTCGTCTCAGCTGCGCATGGGCGGGTGTTGGACTGGATGTTGCCCTATTTGACCGAGCCGGTGGACGGGGCGGGCCTGGGCCAACGGCTGTTGGAGATTTGTTACCAGGGTGAGATCCGGCCTGAGGCCAAGAACCGGTCTGAATCCATCTTCAATGCACAGGTGGACCACTTTCAAACCGTCTTCGGTCCGGTACTCGTCGGGGCGGAACGCTCGGGGCTGATGGTCCGGTCCGCAGAGGGCTTCTCGTTGGTCGCTCCGGCGAGCGAATTGGTTGCCCGACGTTGGCGTAGACATTTTTGGCGTTCGAAGGTCCGGGCGACCTCACGTTGGTTAAAGCACATCGTAACTTTCGACAACTGGTTGCCCTATTTGGTACGAAAAGCAGAACGGCATTCAGGAACGAAGATCGAACTCACCGCGCTGGAACGGCGGTGGCCGCTCATCTTTTTGTGGCCCCGTGTTGTCCGCTTCTTACGTAATCGCCCCTCTCGCGAGATCACCCGATGAGAACCGACATGATGGCGCTAGTGAGCATTCTTGCATTCGCCTTTCTGACCATGGGCGTGTTCGCGGCTACTGGAGCTCGGCACCGTGAAGATCCCCTGGAGCTCGGAGACCGCGGCGGCTTTGTTCTCGGGGGTTTGATCCGAACCTGGTTCTATTGGTTCATCGGCCCGCTTGAGAGGCTCTTTCTAGCGATGGGTCTGCACCCGACCGCCTTCAACGTGTTGGGTGTCGCGTTTGGCATCGCGGGGGGATATGGCTTTGCGACTGGACACGTCGTGTTGGCAGGGTGGGCTGTTTTGTTAGGTGGCACTGCTGACGTCTTCGATGGACGGATCGCTCGAGCCCGGGGGCTCGCTTCAGACCGCGGCGCCTTCCTTGATTCGACCCTGGATCGGTTTGCTGAGGTTGGGGCGTTCGTCGGACTCGCAGTTCTCTTCCGGGATTCCGCCATCGCCGTCGCCCTGGTGGCCACTGCCCTGGGGGGCTCGCTCTTGGTGAGCTATGCGCGGGCCCGTGGCGAGAGTGTGGGAGTTGTGTGCAAAAAGGGCGTTATGCAGCGCGCAGAGCGGCTTCTCTCTGTGGGCTTCGGCGGCATTTTGGACCCGGCCGTGTCTGCACGCATGGGCTGGGAAGACGGTACGGTCTTGTTCGGCTTGATCACGCTTGTAGCGATCGGCACGGTGGGCACCGCGGTCTACCGTACGGCATGGATCGCAACGCGACTTCCGTAACCGATGGTCCGACTAGGGCTTAGCGAGATCTGTGCGGCCCTTCGCCCGTAGATTGTTGCTCCGTCATATGTAATCTCCCCACCGAGCTACGTAAGAAGTCATGGGGCCATCCCATCGGCCGCGGTGCATCCTGTGGGCACACCAGACCAAAGCGGATCCAAGTCAATCCACGCCGTAACACGCGTGGAAATCCGGTATGGTGGCAACTAAAGGACAGTTCGCGCGAGGGCTCTTGCCGTGCGACCGACGGCGAGCCTCGAGGTCGGCAGCCTCCTCATCAGTTGCGGGTCGCCGAAAACCGCGCAATCAGTCTCATCGGACCCTATACGGACCGTGCCAACAAGAAACGGCCACTCCGCGATGGGGTGGCCGTTCTCGTAACTCGTTGTGCTGATCTTACTCCGGCGACAGGACTCGAACCTGTGACCCGCTGATTAACAGTCAGCTGCTCTACCAACTGAGCTACGCCGGATCGGGGTGGAAATAAAGACGGACCATTGAATAGTGTCAACCGGACCCGGCAACCTGGATGCGGGCGCTTCTTGAGGCGCGTGAGAGGATGTTCCAAACCGCTGGACCCACGTCGTGTGCTTCTTCCCACACTTCCAAGTGGCGAAGGGCTGCTGCGCGTGCGCTGGTGGTGCCGTGGAGCGCTGCGAGTGCAGGTCCGCGGTGAGGGTAGGGTCGTTCGAACCAATGGAAGCCCATGAGCACCGCAACCGGTCCATCCGCTTCTGAGAATACGGTGAAGTCGGGGGACCATCCGCCGAGTGGAGCGGAGCGGACCTCCAGGCGGCCAGCCTCGAGCATGTTCTTGATCATGCTCAGGCGTGAGGCGCGATCAGGGTCGTTCATAAGCCCGCGAGCCTCGGCGCTCAGTTGCAGGGCGTTCATTTCGGCAACGAGGACGCGGAAGCTCGTAACGGTCTCTAGGTCCTCGGGTGTGAGGTTCAGGGTGCCGAGTCGCACCCGAGTCACCGCGGTCGCGATATCCGTAGACCGCCGAGCGAGGTGACCGTAGAGGTCCCGGAAGTCCGGGCGACTCCGCTCATGGAGGAGCACCGCGGGCTGAGCAACCAGCCCGATGGGGAGTCGTGACGCGAGGTCGGTAGGGGGCGATGAGTTCACACAGAACTCTCGCCACGCCCTGAGTGGTCACCGATGGGCGCCTGGGCCCACACCATGTACAAATGTAAGTCCTACCAGCGGACTGAGTGTCGACCTCATCGGCAATGGCGAGTTCGGTCTGATGGCGAGTCCTGAGTGGTACCTCATGGCATTTGCAGCACCGAGCCTCGTAGCCCTTGCATCCGCGATCTGGATCGTCGGCCCTCGTGCTGGTGGGGTCTCGCCGTCGACCAGGTGCTGAATCCGCATAGCGAGGTCACCGCACTTCACGCAGATTGCGTGAAGCTTGTCGATGCGTGTCTTAGCGTCCGATAAGGACTATGATCGCGGCTACGTTGGTTATGAGGCCGAGGAAGATACTCCAGAATTGGATCTCGTCACGAACGCGGGACCGGGTCCGATTGGGCACATGAATCCAGTCACCGGATTGGATCGGCATCCTGAGGTTCTCAAGGGAGATGTCGTCGGGTCGAAGGTTGAGGATCGACGTCACTCCGTCTCGGACAAGACGAACGCGGCTTTGGTCCGATGGAATGCTGTAGCCACCCGTCGTCACTTCAGACGTCATTCCTCCCGCTGCGTTGATCGCATCAATGATGGTCGCAGTGGGTGACACGAAGTACTGACCAGCGTCCCGCACCGAACCACTGACGGAGACGTTCAGCTCGACCTTTGCCTGCACAACGTGATCGCTGTAGTAATCTGAGTATAGGCTCTGAACGAGCGTACGAATTCCCTCTTGGTCGGTTCCCGCAACCTGCGTGGGGCCAATAAGTGGCAGAAAAATGTTCCCCGTCCGGTTGATGATCCTCTCTCCCCTCAACTGCTGGATTTCTTCGCCGGAGCCTGCGTAGAGGGTGAGCGTCACCTTGTCTCCTGAACGGAGCTGGTAATTTGACGTCACTTGCTGACCCACTACCGGCTGCACCATCGCAGCCACCAAACACACGGCCCCAAAGGCCCTTCCAAACAATGAAGCGATGAATTTAGTCACGGATTGCGTCACACCGTAGCGGGGAAAGTTCTAGGGGCTATTTTCGCCGACCGCCGCCGAGCTTGTCTACCCGAGTGCGGCGGCCCTGACGCGACCATCGAGAACACACGAAGCAAGAGAGCCGGTTTATGAAGAGCAGATTCCTTCCGCTGGGACTCCTTCTTACCGCCGTCACTATTGGCGCGACAGCCGCTCGTGCGCAGGATGGGAACAGCCCGACACTCGTTGTTATGGTGTCGGTGGATCAGTTCCGGGGCGACTTGATCGATCGTTACAAGTCGGCGTTTTCGGGCGGACTCCGACGTTTTCTAGACGAGGGATACCGCTTCACGAGTGCTTCGCACGCTCATGCTGTGACGCACACGGCGGCCGGCCATGCCACGCTTTCGACCGGTGTGTTCCCTTCCCGATCCGGCATCGTGGCCAATTCCTGGTCCCATCGAACCGGGAGTGTTTGGAACCCGATGTATGCGGTGGAGGACCTCGACAGTCCTATCCTCGGCTTCGAACAGGTTCAGGGGTTGCCGGGACGATCGCCGAAGAATTTGATGCGCACCGGTTTGGCGGACTGGATGCGGGCGCAAGATTCGGACGCGCGAACTTTCTCAGTGTCGTCGAAGGATCGCTCCGCGATCACGATGGCAGGTCAGACGGACTCCAACGTCTTCTGGTTGGTGCCGCAGCTGGCCCGCTTCGTCACCTCCACACACTACGCGAACAGCTATCCTGGCTGGCTCAACCGCTTCAACGAAGAAGTGATGCCAGGCATCGTCGCCGAAACGGTGTGGGAGTCCTTGGCTTCACCTGAGCTCCAGCGCTTGGCCCGTGCGGACGCAGCCACGTACGAGGGAGACAAAGAGCACACGTCCTTCCCCCACCTCTCTTCGCAAGAAGGCGGTGCCGCCGGACCCCAAGGGCACAACGCCTGGGCACTCCTTCATTCTCCGGCGGACGACGCGGTCATCGCATTGGCCAAAGCCGGACTCGATGAGTTCGATCTGGGCCAGCGGGGCAACGTCGACTACCTGGCCATCGCATTGTCCGCCACGGACTACGTGGGGCACGAGTACGGGCCGTTCAGTCAGGAACAGCTATCGAACCTGATTAATGTGGACCGGCTCCTTGGGGACTTCTTCGACTATCTGGACCAGCAAGTGGGGGAGGGCAACTGGGTCGCCGGTATCTCAGCTGACCATGGTGTCGCTACGCCTCCCGAGGCCGCGCAGGCGATGGGGAACATGGAGGCGGAGCGTTTCGACCCCGGAATGAAACAGGCTGCGGTGTCTCAGGTCTTCCAAGAGGTGTCGCGGGAGGGGGGCAGCCCGGAAGAGACCGCAGATCGGGCGGCACAGCTCCTGGAGGAGCGCGGTGTGGTGGAGAAGGCGTATACGCATCACGACCTGACGCGGGGTGAACTGGCCGACTCGTTTGCGGTCATGTTTCGGAATTCGCACTACCCGGGGCGGGCGCATCGTCCGTTGTCACCCTACGGCCTAGAATACCGTTTTGGCGATGGTGATCTCGTGTCCTATCGCACCGGTACCACCCACGGAACACCGTATTGGTACGACCGATGGGTGCCCTTCATGCTCATGGGCGCCGGTGTGGCGCGTGGATCCTCTGATTCCGCGGCGTACACCGTAGATATGGCGCCAACACTCGCTGCTCTGGCAGGTATCCGAGCGCCAGACGATTTGGATGGAAGAGCGATCTATCCCAGGTAGCGTTTTTCCTCATTCCTTTCAAATCTATGCGCCTCCCCGTCAAATAGCGGGGGGGCGCTTTTTGTTGCAATACTTGAATCTTGACAGGCATGGGTGTGATGCAGTGTACGTATTCTTCAGTTTGTAAACATATGTAGTTCGCACAGGATGTAGGTGGGTGAGTCAGCGTGATGGTTGCGTCACGAAAGCCACCAAGTAGGACTCGAGATCGATACGGACTTGGGCCTCGACCCGGAGCACGATGACTGCGCCGCAAGAAGAACGACCTGTTTGGAGCATTCAGGAGGCTGAAAAGCTAATCCTCTCCTTGAAGGGTGTCGTGTCAGCGAGGGTGATCGCACGTCCTGGTGGTGAGGTTGAGGAGATTCATCTCCTCACCACGGAGGAAGTGAAGCCCAAGCAAGCCGTCCGGAACGTCGAATCCGCCCTGTTGGCGCATCTCGACCTCGATGTGGACCATCGGGTCATTTCCGTGGCTCAGGCCAAGGATCGTCAGGTGGCTGAGGCGTCCGCTCCGGAGCCCACCGTCCACATTGTGCCAGATCCGACTCCGGCTCAAAGCCGTCTGCTCTTTTGTGGGCACGCCGTAGACACCGAGCGTTCGCACCAGGTCCGACATCGGGTCGAAATCGAATGGCATGGTGAGCGCTTCACCGGCGAGTCGAGCGCTGCGGACCTCCCGCGAGCCAAGCTCGAAGCGGTAGGAGTTGCAACGCTCAAAGCTGTGGAGGCAGCTCTCGCAAAGGACGACGAAAGCGAGGCCAAGCCTGGTACACTCGTTACGCTGGCACTCGACGGCGTGAAAATCGTCGATGCATTCGATAGAAAATATGCGTTAGTAGCCGTCCACGCGATTTCGGGGCGCGACATCACGGCACTTGCCGGCGCGACCCTCGTGGAAGAATCCACGGACAGGGCGGCCATCTTAGCAGCACTTCAGGCCACGGACCGTTGGGTCCGCGGCAGAGTCTAGAATCGGGCCTGCGGGCCCGGAAATGAGTCCCAAGAACAAGGAGAAGGAGAACCCCCTCGGTCTGCCCGCTTAGCGGAGAAGAGTGGCGAGCGAAGCGCATGCGACTTCCACAGCGGAAACCCGGAAGTCGACACTTTCTTTAAAGGAGGTGAGCGTATGTTTAGCTCTCTGTTCGACTTTTTTGGCAGCGTGCTGTCCCTACTCGGGAACGGCGTAGTACACTGGTAAGCAACTAGGGTGGTCCGAGGGGTTCGCCTCTTTTCATGCGTCTATCTCCCGTCACGTGGTACGTCACAGCGATCTGTGCTGCGGCCGTGGTTTGCGTGGCTGTACAGGACTGGTCGGTGTTTGCGACGTTTTCTGCACAGGATTATTGGGGGTTTGGGACCCTTGTTCTCTTGGGCTTAGCGGCGGAACAGCAAGCCCTTGATATCAAAGTGGGCGGAAATTCCAGCGGTCACTCGATCGCGTTTCTCCCACTGCTCACGATCGTGTTCTTGTTTGGTTCAGCCCCGGGCGTGTTGTTCTGGATCATTGGCGGTCCGGTTGCTGAGTACGTCATTCGCCGGAAGCAAGCGCTACGCGCGAATTTTAACATCGGGCAATACGTGCTTTCGACTGCGGTCGCTGGGTTGGCATTCGACTTTCTCAGCGGTGACGCTCTCGCGTTGAATCCTGCCGTGACATCGGGTCTGATTCTCAAACAGCTGGGCCCGTTCGTGCTCTTCGGAGTGATCTTCTTGGTGGTCAACAACACCTCGGTCGCCGGAGTCATCGCCCTTAGTCAGGGGGTGTCATTCCAGCGTACCTGGCGTGATCTGGTTGGGATATCGGGTGCCAATGTCCTGCTCGACATGCTGATCGCCCCGATCGCGATCGCCGTTGCAGCTCTTTACATGCAGATCGGAGCGGTCGGGTTGTTGTTGGCGATTCTACCGCTGTTTTTTATCCGGTTTTCATACCAGACTCAGCAAAAGCTATCCCTGGCCAATGCCGACCTGCTCAAGGCGTTGGTGAAGGCGATTGATACACGAGACCCGTATACCTCCGGTCACTCGGTCCGCGTCTCCTACCTGGCGAAGCGGATCGCCGAAGAACTCGGACTTCCTGCCGCGCGTGTCGAGAGGATCGAAACCGCAGCCCTGCTCCATGACATTGGGAAGATCGAGGCGGTGTACTCCGAGATTCTTGCGAAACCAGCCTCCCTTACCCACGAAGAGAGGGCGATCATCGAGTCACACGTCACGCGTGGCGAGGAGCTTCTCAGGAACCTGTCTTCGGTTCCAACTGAGGTCGTAAAGGCTGTACGCCATCACCACGAACGAGAGGACGGGGCTGGGTATCCGGACGGGCTCTTGGGTGATGAGATTCCGCTTGGCGCCAAGATTATCGTGGCCTGTGACTCCATCGACGCGATGCTCTCGGATCGACCCTATCGAGACGCTCTGCCGGTGTCGGTGGTCCGCGAGCAGCTTCACAAACACGCAGGCCAGCAATTTGATCACCGAGTGGTCCGTGCTGTTATGGACTCTGACCTGCTGGGTGACTACGCCGAAGTCATGGCCATGAGTATGGATGGTCTTGTGCCTGAGCTGGAGGCAAGGGCTGCGGTGCGTCCCTTGAGAGCAACCACCGGAGGATATTCCCACGGTCGCGGTAACCGCGCCGTGTCATAGGGGGCTCAATCCCCAGGGTGGTTGTTGAGGGAATACGTGCGATCGACAGACGAAGGTTGATTCAGGTGGCTGAGTAGTTCCCAATGAAAGCTTCAAACTGCTGGGCGCGGTTGCCAAGGCTGAGTGCACGTGCGACTTGGAGCGCTTCGGCGACGCGGTCTCGTGCAGGAGGAAGACCGGCTCGTTTACGAAGCTGACACTCGCGCCACCGAAGCTTGAGCCAAGCCGTTGTCATTCTTGGGAACAAGCCCGGCTGGTGACGCTGAAGGATATCTAGGGCCGAGTCGACTCTGCCCCGCTTAGCCTCCATGCGAGCCCGAAAGTAGAGCACCATACACGGATCGTAATGCCAGATGGGCGGGTCAGCTGAGATCTGATTGAGTCGTTTTGAGGCTTGGCTCAATGAACCAGTTTCGAGATCACACAGGCCCAACCCTGCGTGTACCACGTTAAGCACGTGTCTTGGTAGTGGCGGTTCCCAAAGAGCTTCTGCAGCGAGAAATCTATCGCGGGCGGATTCAAACTCTCCGCGACAATACGCCAGTTCTGCCTCGTTGATGACCTGATTGAGGTTGAGGTGACGAAGGTCAGCTCCGGCGAGCAGTTCATTAGAACGATTGAGGAATGCCTCTGCACGGTCGAGGTCACCTACGTCGAGTGCGAAGACGGCCGAGTTGGCTTCAATCACGGTTCTCAGGAATCGATCTCCGCTGCGCTGTGCCAGGAGCCTGGCTCGCTGAACCAACGAACTCGACTCGATAGAAGCGAGGCGTCCCTGGTAGTGGAGAATGAGAATGAGGCGGCACTGTGCCCAGAGAAGGTGATCGCTCAAGGCGTTTTCTTCGGCTATTGCGACGGCTTCGTAGGCCCTCTCAAGGGCGTCTGAACGTCCACCAAACAGCGTACTTAGTGCCAGTCCCGCACTGCACAGACATGCTGCGGCCGGGGAACCGGCTTCCCCGGTCCTAGACATTTCCTCAAAAAGGCCCCGGATCCCGGTGATGTCGCCTTGGCGATTCAACAGGTGCAGCTCAGCATCCAACCCCAGCGCGACCGCCTCCCAGTCTTCTTCGGCCTCCGCCTCCATCTTCACCACCCCGAGTCTTTCCACCAGGTCTTCCACGGGCAAGGCTCCGAGCTCTGATAGCCCCTCGACACGCCGGATGTCCATTCGTCTGGCCTGGTGGCTGTTCCCCACGTCGCGGAGCCGCATGGCAGCAACCTCGAGCATCGCGTTTGCTCGTTCTATTTGCCGATCCATGTGGAGAGTGCGTCCTAGCTCGCCGGTTGCGTTGGCCCTTTCCGCTGCGTCGTCTGTATTCGTTACGACTACTTCGAAGTACTGGGCTGCCGCGGTGATGGCCCCGGTGCTGAGCGCTTCCTGTGCTGCGATCTGAGCGAACTGAACCGCCTTTTCGCTCTCGCCGGCCCGTGCATAGTGAATGGCCAGTTCCCCGACTACATCTCCGGAGCCGGTTGCCTCAAGATGAAGTGCGATGCGACCGTGGATCAACGCACGTCGTGTCTCGCTCAGACGCCGGTACAGTGTGCTCCGAAACAATTCATGGGAGATGCGTACCGAATCGCGTTCGACCTCAACCAGATGCCATTTCTGTAGGGCTTCCACGAGGTCGGTACACTCGTCGAGTCCACGGTCGGTCACTTCGCTGAGTTCCCGGAGGCGCATCGATCGGGCTCTCACGGCGAGCATTGATGCGAGTCTGATCGCGTCCGCCGACAGATGAACGATCCGTGCTTCGAATATCTGCTGAACGGACATGGGCACAGGAATGGCGTCTAGCCTGTGCGCGGGCAGATGCAGGCGGCCGGACAGATGATCTTTCCCGAGTTCTGTGAGGTAGAAAGGGTGGTTGCCAGCGAGCTGCCGGAGATAGGTCTCACCGTGTTCGTCCAGGCTCTCCCCGGTGACCTGGCGGATGAGCCTCTTGGCGTCCTCATCGGAAAGCTCATTCAAGTGGATGTCAGTCCCGTGGCCTGGGTTCACGCCGTCGAGAAAAGACTGAAGCGGTTTGTTCTCTCGCACGAGTTCCGGGCGCAAGGCACAAAGCAACACCATCGTCCCGGATGCCCACCTACGTTCGATGAATCGAAGGAGCGCCAACGTCGTTGGGTCTGCCCACTGAATGTCGTCGATGATGAGCAGCAGAGGCTCGTTCGCTGCGATGCGATCAAGCAGCATCCAGAAAGCCTCCATGAGTCGCCGAGACAGACTGCTTTCCTGAATCGGAGGGATGTCAGCCGGAGGGCCGTCGGTGGCGTGCTCGGGGAGCACTGATGCGATGACGGCCTTCCACGGCTCACCCAGGGCGTCGAGATGAGGCTGTACATCTATCTCGCGCAGAGCATCAATGATGGGATTAAGTCCGATGGCTTGTTCAAGTTCGACCGGTTGGGCCGTTAGGCAGCGGAAGCCACCTAGGGCAGCATCTCGGCGCACTTCTTCAAGAAAGCGACTCTTCCCGATACCGGGCTCGCCGTGAACAACTATGCGTTCGAAGCGGTCTGAGGTGGCCCCTGACAACACCTCTCGCGCGATCTCAAGTGGCTCGTCTCTTCCGACCAGGGGGACATCCCGAACCACTCTGATGCCTGAGCCAGACGGATCGAGGTCCAAGCTGCGCACCCGATCAATCAAAGCCACCAGCTCAGGGGCTGACTCCTCATCGACGGAGAGAGTCCCTAAGTAGTCCGCGTAGCTTGACTCGGCTGCAGCCGTACGTCCGACACGTGCTCTCGCCTCGATCTGCTTAGCGATCGCGGACGGATCGTTTGTATGCACACGTACTAGCGCATCCGCTGCGTCGTTGGCTGCGTTCCAATCGATTTTTTCCAAACTCGTGTCCCACGCGGCAGCAGCTACGCCGCCGAGTTTGCGGGTGAGCCCCGCGTGCCGTGCACTCAACCAGTCTTCGAACTCGCGGCTGGGACACCTGGCTAGGGTTCCACCAAGACGCCGACTCGCGAGTCGGGCGGCTTCGCTCAGTGCGCCGCGTGCTAGGCATGCCTCGAACGATTGTACGTCCGATGTGGCCGTTGGATGTGGGCGGAGCAGGTCCCCTTCGGAAGACACCGCGGGTTGGCCCGCCTTCTTCCGGATACCATGTAGAAGCTGCCTTAGACGATGCCGCGTCCCGGGCTTGTCATCGGCTTCCCACATGAGCCAGATCGCTTCGCCTCGAGAAATACGTCGACTGGCCCGGGCGAAGATCAACGTGAGCACGGACTGTTCGTTCGGTGAAAGGGCGACGACACGCCCTTCAACGGTCGCAACGGGCCCTCCGAATAACTGCAGGTGTATCCCGTTACCTGTGGCGCTCTCGTCTATTGGCCGATGCCTCCGTCGTGGTTGCTTTCGACCAAAAGGTTCACGTTGGGTAGTGGGCCTGGGGGGCTGGCAATCTTTGTCACGCTCATTGCAATCGCAACTGTTCACCCGGCTGCGCGCCGACGGAGGAGAACGGCATGATCCGCCCGATCCAATGGAGACTTGATGGTCTCATCCCGACCGTCATGGCCCCACTGCGGAACGAGGCCCCCGTTCTCCGCTTCGCGGCGCAGCCATGCCTCGAGGATCCATTCCCACCCTAGACGTTCCCGGGCCTCACTGGGCCGATACCCGACCAGACGATGCATTTGATTGCTGGCCGCGAACCCATCTGGGTATCCTAACTCGCAAGCTACAGTGTAGATGCTCTGCGATGAGTTCTGGAGTCGCAGCGATAACCGAAGCACTCGGCCGAACTGAAGCCAATGAGATGGGACGGGCAGGCCCCGGCTGGCGAATCGCCGCCCTAATGCCCGTCGTGATAGGTACAACCCACGGGCTAGCGCCGAGACTGAATTCAGCTCTGAAGACAATTCTAGCGTGCGGCGCACGAGTCGCATCGTGTTCGAGTCCACTCGAATACCGCGCCACTTCAAATAGTCGGTGACCGCCACCGGTACGTCCTCGGGCGGCTTCCGGAGCACCTGGGCGAGGTCCTCCACCGCCGGGTGGTCATGGTAAGGGAGAATCGCGTGCGGCCGAGCCCTGGAGACCAACTCCCATATGGACGGATCATTTAGGACCTCTGATGTCCGCGGCAGCACGAGCAACAATGCGACACCACCGGGACGATCCTCAATGAACTGAACATCCTTGGCGCGTACTCCGTGCTCAAGCTGCCAAAGGAATGCGGTTCCCGGTCTCGTGACGAACGCACGCAATTGGGTCGCATGGGTGATCGATTCCAAACGAACATAGGGATGACGAAGGAGTTGGACGCTGGAGGCAACGGAATCGGACATGCGGACCTTCCCGACTGAGTGATTGGCTTACGAACACTCAGTCTGGACCTGTGCCGTCAGCGTTCCGTCATCGTTGCCCCCAACATCGTAGGGCCGTGGCTGGTGGGGTGATGACGCTGGTCGGGTCCGAAGCGGTGGTCTCCCCACAGTGATCCTATCAATACGCCATATTTGACAGAAACACGAACTAGAATTCTATTCTATTCATGACGCTTGAGGATCCTACCCGAAAGACGGTAAACCCGCCCAAACAGTCCCGCTCGCGTCGCACACTCGAGAAAATCGTGCGTGCTTCGCTGGAAATCCTGGACGACGAGGGCCCCAACGGACTCACAGTCCACGCCGTCGTACAGCGAGCCGGATCATCTGTGGGCTCGTTTTACGCCCGATTCAAGGGAAAGGACGACCTTCTCGAGTATTTGGGCGAGCGAGTATGGCAGGAGGCGCTTGAACGGTGGCATGATGCGCTGGATTCCCGTGATTGGTCGGAATTGGAGCTTCCGCAGCTTGCTGAAGGCTCGATTGGGCTCCTGGTGGACGCCCAACGTTCCCGATCCTCCTATCTCAAATCCCTGGATCGCGCGGCTGGAGGTAATGACGACGCCTACGTTCGATTCAGGCGGACGCTGATTTCAGGCATTGGTGACCTCTTGCTCACGCGTAGAGAGGAAATTGAGCACCTCCAGCCAGATCTCGCGGTCCGCCTTGGCCTCCTCGCGGTTCTCGGGGTAATCGATGCCGAGGACAGCTCGGGGGAAGGCCCCCTGCCCCGTACTGATGTGATTCGTGAAGCGACGAACCTCCTGAACGGATACCTGACACCGGCTGGACCCGGTGGAGCAGCTGGAGCCGTCGACTTTTTTGAGATCTGGGGTTGAGCCTCACGTCCGCGACATCGGGGAACCCATCGTTCCCTCAGCTGGGTCGTTCCTCCATTTTGTAGTCGGGCTCTTCTACGAAAGTTGCCCTCCCTTCGTGCCGTCCCGGATGTGCTACATGCCGCCTCGTCTGCCTACCGCTGCTCTTCTCTCGGCCGTGGCCCTTATTGGCACGGCCCTGCCAGCAAGTGCCCAGGAAGGTCGGGTCGAGGCCTCGAGGATTCCGGCTACTGCCGTTGAGTCGGTCCGGCTGGATGGTCTCCTCTCGGAGGATCTGTGGTCCTCCGCAGATGTGATGACGGACTTCATTCAGCGGGAGCCTGTTGAGGGCGCCCCTGCTTCCGAACGCACCGAAGTCCGAGTCGTCTTCAACGACGACATGTTGTACGTGGGCGTGATGGCCTACGATTCGGATCCCGACGCGATTGTTGCGCGTATCCTGCAGCGCGACAAGATCATCGAGCCGGTGTTCTTCGGGACGGGACTTCAGTTCGCCGGAGACGATGGAGTAGCGATCATGTTCGATCCGTTCCACGACCATCGGAACGGTGTGATCTTCGCGACCAACCCCAACGGTGCGGAATTCGAAGCACTGCTCACGGACGAAGGCAGCGAACTCAATATCGACTGGCGTGGTGTATGGGAGGTCGCATCCGCGACAACCGCTGATGGGTGGAGCGCGGAGTTCGCCATTCCTTGGCGCAGCATCCGTTATCCCGACGGCGCGCCGGACCACGAGTGGGGCATCAACGTCCAGCGGACCATTCGCCGGAAGAACGAGGACACGATGTGGCAGTCGTGGCAGCGGGAAGGTGGCGGCTTGGTGCGCGTAAGCCGCGCAGGGCACTTGGCGGGATTGGCCGCATTGCCGGCTCTGGGAATGAACCTGGAGGCGAAGCCGTTCATCCTGGCCGGCCGGCGTCAGGAAGCAGACGACTTCGGAGTTATCAGCACCGAGACCCAACGCGAGACGGGCATCGACATCAAAACTGAACTCCGGCCGGGGCTCCTGCTGGACCTCACCGTGAACACGGACTTCGCGCAGGTGGAGGTGGACGACGCCCAGGTGAACCTCACACGGTTCAATCTGTTCTTCCCAGAGAAGCGCGACTTCTTTCTCGAGAATTCTGGCATCTTCGACTTTGGAACACCGGGCAGTCCGTTCGAGCCCCCGGCCTATCAACTGTTCTTCAGCCGCCAGATCGGTATTTCGGAGGACGGTGAGATCCCGATCCTCGCAGGCGCTCGTCTCACGGGACGCGTAGGTGGACAGACGATCGGGCTCATGAACGTGGTGACGGGGGAGGCGCACGGTGTGCAGCGTGAGAACTTTTCTGTTGCTCGCGTGAAGCGTGATGTGGGTGACAGTAACTACGTGGGCGCGATGATCGTGGACCGAAGGAGTGCCGATATGTGGAATACGTCGGCCGGCGTCGATGGCCAGTTCGTGGTTGGGGACGCTTGGGTATGGGAGTGGTACGGGGCGCAGTCGTTTACGCGGGGTGAAGGCGGAGACGGCTATTCGTACCGCGTCGGGTACAACTACGACGGCGAGAAGTACGGCTCTTTCTTCAACCACTATGTGGTCAGCCCGAATGCAGCGGCAGAAGCCGGGTTCATTGCTCGCGAGGATATTCGCCGGACGGACCTGTACGGGAGTCGGATCTCGCGACCCTCGGCCTTAGGCCTTCGTCAAGTCGACATATGGGCCGGGGGAGGGTACGGAAGCACCGTCTCGGACGGCCAGCTCCAGGACTGGGTCGGCGGCATCGCGATCAGTCCAACGTGGGAGTCCGGGGACCGGTTCACCTTAATGCTGAACTCGGGTGAGACTGTGGTGGACGAGGAATTCCAGCTGACGGACTCGGTGGATGTGCCCGTGGGCCGCTATCGTGCCGACCACATTGGTTGGTTCGGGGGTACGTCGAAGAACCGGCCGGTGTATCTGGACTCGAACGGCATGCTCACGAAGTTCCACGGGGGTAACTTGGTGAGTGTCGGTGGGACGGTCACAGCAGCCCCATCATCGCAGGTGTCTATGGCACTGGGGTATACGCGGAATGTGGTGGATGTCCCGGATGGGAGCTTCACGGCGGACATAACTTCGCTGCGTGCGACGTATTCAGTATCGACGAAGTTGTCGACGAATGTCCTGGTGCAGTACAACAGTCTCGATCAGGCGTTCTCGACTAATGTGAGACTCAACTATATCCACAGACCGGGCAGTGACTTTTTCATCGTCTTCACCGAGAATCGGGGTGACGATGACCGGGTGTGGAACCTCTCCGACCGGGGGCTGGTGATGAAGATCACCTACCTCTCTCGGATGTGACGAACGGAACGGAATGGCAATGGTGAAAGGGATTCAGGCAGTTTCAGCGCTCGCGTTCGGCATGCTCTTGGCGTTCGCGCCACAGAGCGCTTTTGCTCAGTCCGAGGGCACGGCGAGTCTGACGGGGATCGTCTTCGACAGCACTGAGATGACGGCACTGGGTGGTGCCAGGGTAGCAGTGATCGGGACCCGCGCGAGCACGGATGCGGACGAGCGTGGAGAGTTCCGGCTTGACGGGATCCCTGCAGGTACGCATTGGGTGTCGTTCTACCACCACCGTCTCCAATCCCTGGGTGTGAGTCCACCGTCTCGTCAGGTCACGTTTAGCGACGGAGAAGCTGTCCGACTCGAGCTGGCCGTCCCATCTGAGGAAACGTTGCTCCTAGGCTGGTGCCTCGCGGAGCAACCCGGACCCGGGTATGGAGTCATCGCGGGAATCGTCACGGATTCACTGACGGGCATCGCCATGCCCCGTGCCATTGTTACCGCTGAGCGGACGAGCCGCGGGCTAGCAAGCCGGCCGGTGGAAGTTCGGACGGATGAATCAGGCTACTTCAGGATGTGCGTCGTGCCAGCGTCCGTTGAGCTCCGGGTTCAGGCGCGCTTTGGGATGAATTCGGGGCGCAGCGTGGTTACGAGCGTTACTGCGGGAGGCGCTCGGATGCAGGACCTCGTGCTCCTGATGTCCCAGGAAGGCACGCTCTCCGGATACGTAAAGGAATACAACTCGGGAGATCCGGTCACGGGCGCGACGGTGCGCGTTCAAGGGACAACGAGCAGCACGTTGTCAGATGCCGAGGGTCGATTCCTGATGGATGATCTGCCGCCTGGTCGTCACTTGGTCACGACGGACCATCTCGCGTTCGCGGAACGCACTGACTCGGTAACGATCTTCAGTGCGGAAATTGTCGACATCGAGGTGTTTATGGCTACGGAGGCGCTTGCAGTGGAGGGGCTCGTCGTAACTGCCCGCACCCGTTTCGGTCAGACGAGTCTCGCGGGCGACGCGAAACGTGCGGACTTCATCTCTCGTGAGGAGATCGACGCACTTCTGCCGCGTGTCACCACTACCGCCGACCTGTTGCGGAACGTGAATGCTCCGGGTCTGAGGATTCGTGATGTCTACATAGCCGACGAGTTTACCGGCGCGAGCACGCCAAGTGTCTGCATCGAGGTCAGTCGGCGTTCAGGCGGTCAGGGGTGCAAGCCTGCAGCAGTGTCCCTCAACGGGGTCCTCGTTCCATACCCTGATCAGGTGATTCGGGATCTGGATCCGAATATCATCGATAGGATCGAAGTGTTGAGTCCTGTTGATGCTTCGTTCCAGTTCGGCTCCCTCGCGGGTAACGGCGCGATCGCCATCTACACTCGGTAGAAGCTGAATGCCGGGGCCTGAGCGCCGAGCTAGGTCCACGCGGTAGGACGGGCCCGCCCTGCCGCGCCCACCCTCAGGACTTCGTCGCCTCGAAGTGCGCGCCAGCGATTGATCCTGCGAAATCTGTGAGCGTCGATTCCTCATCTGGGTTCTGTCTGATGAAGTCTTGGACGCCGGGGTCCGTGAGGATGTAGCTCGCGGGGTAGAGCTTCTCCTCCGTAATCCGCACGTCAGCGAAGCCCGCGTCGCGAAACTGTTGCATGTACGTATCGCGGTAGGTGGGCAGGCAGGCGGCCACCGCATTCAAGTTGCCCTGGAGGACCAGAGGCACGGGTAGGTCCGAGACCATGTCCGAGACCACGACTCGTCCGCCCGGCTTGAGGACGCGGTACGCCTCCGCGAGCACTTTGTCTTTTGCGGTGCTCAGGTTCAGGACGCAATTCGAGATGATGACGTCGACCGTCCCGTCTGCGACGGGAATTGCCTCAATCTCACCGAGCCGAAATTCGACGTTGTCGTAGCCGGCCTTGCTCGCGTTCGTCCGAGCGCGATCGATCATCTGAGGTGTCATGTCGACGCCGATGACCGAGCCGGAGGCTCCGACTTGGTTCGCGGCCAGGAAGCAGTCAATGCCCGCGCCGGACCCGAGGTCGAGAACGGTCTGACCTTCTTTGAGGGATGCCAGGGCAGTGGGGTTACCGCAGCCCAAGCCGAGATTGGCGTCTTCCGGGAGGTCAGCAAGCTCGTCTTTCGAGTAGCCGATGATCTGGCTGATGTCCTCCGCCGGGCTGGCCGTATCGTCTCCGCAGCAGGAGGGTTCGCAGGAGCCAGAGCCTTCGGTGGCAGCGCGCGCGTAGCGGTCGCGGACGGCCTGTTTCTGTTCCGTCTCGGTATGTGTGGCACTCATGAATTCCCTCCAATTAGTTTTATGCTGCAACTGGTTGTGTCAAAGTAAGAGCTGACGGCCCGCACTCCGATCAGTTCACCACGCAGCAACTACCACCCGACACCTCGGCCCGCGCCGAAAACGAACGGCCGAGCCTGGCGACAAGCCGAGTGATTGCAGAACGAATCTCCGGGTCGAAATCAGAGAGCATGTCAGCGTACTCGATCGTTTGGTCCTGCTCGATCTTCTCAAAGATCTCGACTCCCATCTCCGTTGGGACCCGATGCACAACGCGACCGTCCTCAGCGTCTCTCTCTCGGACGAGCAGGCCCTTGTCCAAGTCAGAATCCACTATTCTCTGCCGGGACCATGGGGTTGGCAATGAAGCAGCTCACGTGTGACGGCGACTACGCCTACTTTCTCTGGGAGGGCTCAGGTCCCGCACACGTGGCGCCGTTGGGCACGGACACGTTGCTCGTGCAGGATGGCAAGGTTGTCATGCAGAGCTTTACGGCTGTGCTGAACGCGAAATAGAACGCTAGGTGTAAGGCGCTGTCGGGCTACTGAGCCCTGGCGCCTCTGCCCGTTTTAGAGTCCGGGAAAGTCGCAGCGCAGGAAGGTCATGCCGCCGGGTCCACCTGCAGGTCCGCCCTCAGACGTGAGGACGACCTGGCCGTCCAGGCCGATTCCGACTCCCTCACCTTGAGCCTCCTGCAGCGTACGCAGGTTCACGAGCCCGTCCTCCATAACAGCCAGCGTATCGCCTGCCATGAGATAGAACTGTAGGACCTCATAGGTTCGCAGCGCGAGAACGCCGCCTCGCGGCGAGACGGCTCCACCCGTGACTTGTCGAGGCAGGATGCGCGCCCGCTCCGTCAGGCGTTGGACCTCCTCCAGTACCACGGTGTCTGGACGTAGAGGTGGTGGATATCGGTACACCGTCACTGCGTGATTACGACCCTTCGTGACGAAGTAGATCCGTTCACCCGGGAGGACCATCATGGCCTCGATGTCCCGTTCCCCATCCGGGAGCCACACTGGAAACGCCTCGGTCTGAAGCGTGTCACCCGATGCTCTGTCGGAGGGATCGGGTTCCGCAGCCCTAAGGAGATTCATTGGGAGGTTCTGCGTTTGGCGCTCTTCGTAGTTGTCGCCCAGGTCCGCCATGTAAAGGCACGATCCCCCGTCCGCGCACATGGATACCGCGATATCTTCCCAATCGCGAAGGCGACGGTCGAGCAGATAACGGCGGAGAATTGCGCCCTCCGAGTCGACCGCGAAGAGGACCGACCCAACGTTGTTGTGCGTCCAGAAGATGCCGGGGTGCCGAAGGCTTACCGCGACGCCGCTGGATTCGTTGAGTTCGGGAGGTAAGGCCAGACCTGTCCGAACGGGGCTACAGCCTGGACCGGCTGTAGCGATGGGTCCGCACGCTATTGCGCCAGACACGAGTAACACGGGGATCGTGCCTCGGGCGAGCGCCGTCGCCCGGAGAAGGCGCGAGGCCTGCGGCTTAGTCCTCACGGTCGTGCTTCAGCCACCGCCGGTGGAAGCGTCAGCGTACACCGCGTCGAGGATCTCCTTGAACGACTCGAGAGGTAGGGCCCCCTGCAAAGGCGGGTACCCCACGACAAAGAATGTCGGTGTCCCACGAACGCCCAACTGTCCGGCCAGGTTGCTGGCAGCTCTCACCCGTTCCAAACGTCGGTCGGACTCCATGCAGCTCACCCACTCCCTTATGTCGACCCCGGCATCGTCCGCCATGCCGCGAAGAACCGGCTCGGGGTCGTCACTCTGTTTCCATACACTCTGGTCGTCCCACAGGCGCTCGTTGAGCACCCGGAACACCTCGGTACTCTGCTCGAGCGCGCATTCCGCAGCCTCAGTGGCCAAAGGGGAGTTCTCGAACATGCCGTTCACGAAGGGCATGAACTTCCACTCTACCTTTCCAGATTCGATGTAGTCAGCGAGCAGCGTGGGGAAGGTCTCCATGTGGAACTGACGACAGTAGCTGCATCCGTAGTCGGACATCTCTACCACGCGAACCGGCGAGGCGGCCACACCCATGTTGAACCCGAGCGTCGCGACGTCGATTGCGGATCGTTCGGCCATACCTTCTTGCTGGGTCTGAGTCAGCAGTCCCTGGGTCGTTCCGGTGGTATCTCCCCCCGCTGACCCATCGGCGTCACACGCCGAAAACGTGAGGATAGTTACGAGGGCGACACCGCCCGAAATCAGCTGCCTCATGGCATCTCCAGATTTATTAGCTGGCCCATTCCGGCCAGGAACGCCGTCATTGTCGCGAAGTGCCCGCTCGCCATCAGAACTCCGATGACGACCAGAACCGTCCCGGCGATCCGCTCAAGCGGGACCATCCATTCCTTCACCTTATCGACGCCGGCAAAAAACCAGTTGAACGCCACGGCCGCCACTACGAAAGGGATACCGAGTCCCAAGGCGTATGTGGCGAGGAGCAGTGTTCCCTGCGCCATTGTCGTCTCTAAGCTCGCATAAAGCAGGATGGAGCCCAGAATAGGTCCGATGCAGGGAGTCCACCCAGCGCCGAACGCGAGTCCAATCACCAGCGAGCCCAGTGGACCCGTCGGTTTGTCGGAAAAATGTATACGCACCTCACGAGTGAGTGCTGGAATCCGCAGTACCCCGGCCAGGTAAAGGCCGAAGACTACGAGCACTACTCCGCCGATCCGGTTCATCCAAGGAAGAGCCTGACCCACCGCTCTTCCTGCGCTTGTCGCGACAAACCCCATTGTCATGAAGACGGCGCTGAAGCCCACCACGAACAGAACCGAGTTGATGAAAGCTGCCCGACGAGCGTCCCGTTTCGATCCATCGCGGAGTTCGTCGAGCGTCAGACCCGAGATGAAAACGAGGTAGCTCGGTACAACTGGGAGGATGCACGGCGACAGGAATGACACGAGGCCGGCGAAGAAGGCTAGGGGCAACGAGACTTGGATTTCCACGAGGTTCGTCCTTTCCTCTAGAGCTCGAAGTCCGTGAGGAGTCGACGCTCCTCTTCTCCAACCGTCGCCTGGATTTCCAGGTACGATTCGAGGCCACTCCCGTTGAGCTTCACTCGGAGGAGTTGGTCGAGCTGGAAGAGTCCGGCTGAGTTCGAAAGTTCGATGGTTACCCGGATCGGCTTCTTGTCGCCCTTTGCCAAGGAGACGCTGTCTACGGCGGCGGCTGACACCGCGTGGATAGAAAGCGAGCCTGCCTCGAACGGGATGCGCGATCGCCCTTTGGCCATGTCCAGTGCATCCGCGATGCGCACCACGCCGGCTTCTAGCGTGAGCGGAGTGCCGCCCGACCGATGAGAGATGATTGCGTGGAGAATCTCGGAGCGGATGATCGTTTCGTGCCGAGAGTCATACACATGCTGCAGGATCTGTTTGAGCTTCTCCTGTGCAATGAAGAGGCTGAACGCTTCGTGGTCCTGCCGGTGGATGGACATACCCACGTCGTGCAACAGCGCCGCGAGCGCGACGACGACTTCGGCATCTTTCGCACTCATTTCGTAGTTGAGTGC
Organism: Longimicrobiales bacterium; assembly: GCA_029245345.1. Lineage (NCBI taxonomy): Bacteria > Pseudomonadati > Gemmatimonadota > Longimicrobiia > Longimicrobiales > Longimicrobiales bacterium. The sequence goes on along the minus strand of JAQWPM010000012.1, from coordinate 759,583 downwards.
AACCCCAGAGGTAACCCCTGCATTTGCGAGTAGCCTCAGCATCCTCACGGCCAGGTTCATCACGATCTTCACATGGACGGGACCGTGGTCGGTCATGCCCAGTCGTTCGACTGCGTTAACGTTGGCAGCCAGCCAGAGGCCGTAGAGGTCGTCGTCAGCGTTCACCAGCTCAATCACTTTTTGGAGCTTCGGATTGTGCTCGTCCGGCACCGACATGACGATGCGGTTCTCGAAACGGTCATCGACCGACCCAGCGACGTCCTCGGGGTTTGGCGTCGCCTCAGTATCAAAATGTTCGTCGGTCAAAGTGCTGACTCCCAGTTCTTGATTTTCTTCGCACCCTCGATCACGACGACCGTGCCGACAATGCGGTCGTGGATCCCTTGGCGATTAGCGTCCCAATACACTTGGGCGAACCCCAAGAGTCCCGTTGCGAATCCAGCCGCGTATCCGCCTGCTCGCTCGAAAGCGATCCACCACGTGATCGGTTCCCCGTCCAGGCGCACCACGCGAATCCTCATGAGCTTCTTGCCCACCGTCTGACCGTTCCACCAGGAGAGAACGACTGTCATGTATAACGAGGCCCACCCGAACCCAAACCCGAGTTCGTCGAGAAAGCCGCGCAACGTGTTGAAAAGCCCGGCGTTGTTTGATTGATCGAGTTCAAATTGTGCAGCGGCGAGCTGTGTTCTTTGACTGGTTTGTAGGGATTCGAGATCACCGATGTGCTCTTCGAGGACGGCGAGCGTGTCCGAAGCGACTTCGGTGAGGAGCCGGCTGCGCAGCAGTTCGCGGGTGAGTATTGCCTCGTCGCCGTCTGCGGCTAACAACGCGGCGTAGGATGTCAGAGCAGCCTCAGCGGACAGGCCGTCGATCTCGTTGGCCAGCGACGCCCTAACCGTTGGGTCTCCCGGTGCCTCGTCGACGCCCTCGCCATTCAAGAGAGCGGTGAATCGTGCTTGGGCGGAGCCAGCCCAGGAGGCATCATCTGGAATGGCGGCGAGCACCAAGTCCAGCATTTGGCTCCGCTTCCACCCCATGTCTTCCGCAGCCTCCACGAAGTCCAGGAACTCTTCCTCAGCGTCTTCCAAGTCGTTCGCATTCGCGAACGAGGCCTCTAGCGCGTTCACCGCGATCGTGCCGAGAACCGCGGCGAACGGGTTGTCCGAGTTGCCTTCGACAAGGGCCGGCATTGCTGTGAGATCCTGTGCTTCGTTTCCTCCTAAGTTGACTCCGAATGCCCACACCATTCCAGCTGTTATGAGTGCGATGACTAAGCCGAAGCACCCCACGGATGCACGCATCGTCCGGTTGAAAGCGCTGCCCTTCACGGGCGTGCGCTTGAAGCCCGCTCGCATGAAGAACGTCGCGGCGGCGACACCAAGAATGAGCGCGTTGCTCTTGGTCACTATGGTGATGAAACCGACGATCGCGAGGTCGATGATGAGCGCCCAGAATCGTCGTCCGGGCTTGGCCAGGGGCATCCCCAGTAACTCTGCGGAGACGTCGAAGGCGTCCGGCGTGATGATACTCCGGGGGTCGTGATGCGTGACGGGACTCATAGAGGGTGCGGCTACCGCCGCCTCGCCCAGATCACCAAAGCGAGACCGGCCGCGGCGCCGAGAAAGGCTCCTCCTGCGAGGGTACGCGAGCGGACGGATTTCACGACGGGCGGCACTGGGGGCACCGACTCAGGCTCATCGAAGTCCGGAAGGGTGACGGACCCTTCGCCGCCGTAGGCCATCGTTTCGTCCTCTCCGCCGTCCCAAGAACATGAGGGACAACTCAGGACACCCTTGTCGTGAGCGGTGCGATTCGGGGAAACGACCTCGTCGCCACACAGGGGACATCCAACACCCGCTGGAAGTGGGCGGATCAGCCCATAGAGAGCGCCCTTGGACAGGTCGAGCTCGTCAGCGATCTGATTGACGCTTTTCTCAGAGTCCCAATACAGCTCATTGGCTGCTTCGAGCGTCTTTTTGGAGGTTTCCATTGTGGTTTCCAGGCGTTGCCTTGACCGTTTCGGGTAGTCTCATGAACATAGCTACGCCCCGTCCGTCCTGCACAGCGAAGTCGACTGGCTGGCGGGCCTTTTTCTTTGGTGTAGAGAGGGTTTCCTGTGGTGTGCATTCCCGTCGAACACGGCCATCTTGAGGCCATCGTGAAAGAACCGAAGGACGCTCCGCGCGGCGTTGCCGTTGTGTGTCACCCCCATCCGGTTCACGGGGGCACGATGCACACCAAGGCCGTGTACCGCGCAGCCCAGGCATACAACGACGCGGGCTTGGTGACCCTCCGGTTCAACTTCCGCGGTGTGGGCGTGAGTACGGGCAGCCACGACGATGGAATCGGCGAGATGGATGATCTGCGTGACGCTCTGGACTGGATCGAGGCTCGCTACCCGTCGCTCCCGCTTCTTGTAGGTGGGTTTTCCTTTGGTTCGATGGTCGGACTGAGTGTGGGAGCGGAGGATCCCCGTGTAGTGGCTCTGCTAGGCCTGGGGCTCCCGGTAGACATGGATCGCTACGACTACTCATTCCTCTCCGAAATCGACAAACCGATTTTGGTAGTGCAGGGTGAAGAGGACGAGTTCGGGTCTGGGGAGAGAGTGTCGGCGCTGGTCGCCGAGCTGGGCACGCACATCACGCTGGTGCGCATTCCGGGTTCGGACCATTACTTCACCGATCGACTGGACGAGTTGAGAGACATCGTCCGAGGCTATTACGAGTCAGGTCCGGGATCTCGGTACCTGGCCGCAGTCTGACCTAGGAGAGCGCCATGCGAAGTCGCGATCGAGTCCTCCAGAGCTTGGAGAACGTGTATCGCTCGGCTTTCACAGCAGCCGACGAAGCGACCGACACACCTGCGATGGCCCGGCTGGACCTCGAATATCAGCGAGACCAACTGCAGCTCGAGGTGCTACTCGATATCCGCGAGATGCTGACGCCTGCCGAGCCGGATCGTGTCGACAAGACCACTTCGTTGCTCGAGAAGGCTCAGAAGATTCGAAAACTCACCAGGCTCCGGTAGCGACATGAAGATCTACACAAAGACTGGAGATGGCGGCGACACGGCGTTGTTCGGCGCTGGACGTGTGTCCAAGGCGTCCGTGAGGGTGGCCTCGTACGGTGAGGTTGATGAGCTCAACGCCACGGTGGGCTGGGCGATAACTCAGGTATCGGACGGCCAAATCAAACAGAGGCTCGAGACCCTCCAGCACGACCTGTTTGCCCTCGGCTCAGAATTGGCCACGCCGCCTGCCGCTGAAGGCCGTCGCCGTCCAGACACGCCAGGTGTGCCCGACGAAAGACTCGGACAAATGGAGACTTGGATGGACGAAGCTGACGCAGAACTCCCTGAGCTTCGTGTCTTTGTGCTTCCGGGCGGGACGACGGGAGCTGCCGCACTTCATCTGTGCCGGACGGTGTGTCGGCGGGCCGAGCGAGCCGTGGTCGGGCTTGCTTCACAAGAAGAAGTGAGTGCCCCGGTGCTGGCATACCTGAACCGACTCTCCGACACGCTTTTCACCTTCGCGCGGCTCGAAAATCATCGGGCAGGTGTGGACGACATAGAGTGGCGCAAATAGACGTCGACCGCGCTACAGCTATGGCGGCCTCTCTAACGAAGGCTGCTCATCGTGTGGGTACCCCACCTGAAGGGATCGACTGGCTGTCCCGGGCACACGCCCTCGCAATGGCTCCTCGTCTGGAGCAGTTGGGGGATGATCACCATCCTGCGTACCTGCACCCCGGCCGGTCTGCTCTTGTCCTGATCCGAGACGCTGAGGTGTCGGATGCACTCACGCTCGCCGGCGCGGTAGTTCTCGAGACGCGGGACGATGCTCTGAGGATGTCGACGGACCTCGTAGATCGTCTTGGTCCGGAATTGTCAGAGCTCGTGGCCGCTGTGCCGCGCCCAGGGGGCGACTCGTTGACGGAGCGCCTCGTCACTGCATCGAATGAAGTGAGGCTCGCCGCTCTGGCTGAGCGGCTCGACCACCTCCGGCACGAGCATCTACGTGAGGAGCGGGACCATTGGAGAGAGCTCCACGACGAAGTGGGCTCGGTGTGGTGGCCTGTGGCCAAGAGGACGCACGCCAAGCTGGCGACGCGATACGCTCATTGGCATCGGACGTTCGCTAAACGTCTCTGAGGGGTTCAGCTTAGCGGTTCCTTTTACGTTCGCCCGCGACCGTTTCAACGAGCAGAATGCCGTACTTCCCGAGTTCGCCGTATATGAGTCGCGCTTCAAGCCGCGACAGGAAACGGATCGAAGCGATCTCTTCGGGGCCAAGAGATGCGGCCACCTCGCCGGGCTGCTCGAGCCCGTCGATCAGGACCATCGCACAAACCGAGTTTCCATCTGACGGAGAGGACGAACCGCGAGTACTGATCACGCAAAGGCTCGACATGGGTCCGCCCATGTCGTGCACGCGGACTCCGGGGAAACGCGCGCGGACCATGTCCGTGATGTGCCCGTACTTGAGGCGGAAGTCCTCCATCAGCTCGCCGCCAATGAAGTCGTATCGGGTTCCGAACGAGCGGTATTCCTCAGCCGAGTTCGACAGAATCGAGACCTCGATGCCTTCGAGCTCGATTGGAGCCAGGTCCATTTTCACTGCCAGAATTTCGTCCGGTACAAACTCCATGTAAGACTCGAACGTGAGGTACCCGAGACCGTAGACGCCAAGCTCGTGTGCTCCCACGGGGACGTCGGGGATCTCGAAGTAACCGAGTTCGTCCGTCCGGGTGATTTTCCACAGATCGTGCATCGTGACGAGGATACCCACGAGGGGCCGTCCATTCACCGCGTCGAGTACTTCGCCCTGGACTGTGAAAGTCTCCCCGACGGGCTCCTCATCCTGGGCCGCGAGTGGTCCGCTCGTCGCCAACCCGAGCAGGCCGAATAGCAACGCGTAGCGAGATAGAGTCCGCATCAGTTGCCTTTCGTATAAATCACGATCACACCATTTCCTGCGCCGAGTCCGAACAAGTTTCCAGCCTCCACCGGCTTGTAGATGACAATACGGTCAATCGCGTCAGGCGGAAGCTCATATAACATGTCAGTATTACTTACTCGCGCCCCGTTTAGGAAGACGAGCATCGACTCTAGTTCGTCGAAGACAATGCCCGCCTCGGTGCTTCCACCGTCCGGTACTGAGACTTCCCGAAGTCTCGCTTGGCGATCAAAGAGTCGAGCGTCCACAGAAATGGGTATGTCAGCCGGCACATCACAGGCCAAATACCATCCGTCGGAGTGGGCCTGAAGCTGTTGCCGACCTGGAGCATCCGTGCCTCGGACGTCCCAAGAAAGTGTCACTTGGGCTCCGGGCATGCCCATACCCGACGAGCTATCGCTGACCCAGCCGGCGATGGCGCCCGACCCCGGAGCGGATCGTTCGGTGAGGCACTCGGACGCCACCATGGTGAACGTCGACGGTGTCCCCACGTTGCCATGCTCGAATTAGTACACCGCTGGAGCCTGTCTTGCCTCGCTTTCGGGCTTTGATTACAAGTTCGGCGCTGTCGTTCACATAGTGACACAAACGGATAATCGGAGTCATGACCTACATCATCGCTGAACCGTGCATCGAGACTAAGGACGCGAGTTGCGTCGAGGTGTGCCCGGTGGACTGCATTTACGACGCCGCCGACCAGTTCTACATCCACCCAGACGAGTGCATCGACTGTGGTGCCTGTGAGCCCGAATGTCCGGTCCAGGCGATTTTCCCCGACACGGATGTGCCGCCCGAGTGGACGAACTACGTCGAGAAGAACAAGACTCACTTCGAGTAACTCGACGTAAGACTAGAAAGACAAAACGGCGGAGGAGCCCTGAAGCTCCTCCGCCGTTTTTTTGTGCCACCGATGACCGTAGGTGGCCGGCCGAACTAGAGGCCGAGCTCTCGCATGCGATCCAGCGAGAGAGTGGCGGGCTGCGATTCGCCTGCGGGCACGAGGCCGGGACGATCCTGCTGCTCCACCTGCTTCTGTTGACGCAACAGCATGACGGTTGTCGCAACCGCCAGCGCGCCGATCAATCCGAACGTGATTTTCTTCATGACTCTCCTCTCTGGCGTGGCTTCCTTCGTTGCCCGACACTAGCAGGAACCGTGCCGAATAAACGACGAGTCAACTAGTTCTGTAGGTCGTGTGTTCTCAATGATTTACGACTTTACCGCTCGATGCATTACCACCCTTTGATCCACAGATTCGAGAGGGTGGCTCAGAAATCCGTTCCGGTTAGGGAGACATGTCCGATTCCATAAGTGTTGAGATGAAGGAGGCCGCTGCGGCCGGAGACCCTGTTGCGCTGTGCCGAGTGATGGTGGCGACCCCCTCGGTGAACCCGATTTTGGCCGCTGGAGGAGTGGGTGAACGGGCGATGGCTGACCTCACCTGCTCGTGGCTTCGGGATTGGGGTTTGGAAACCGAGATCGTCGAGGTCGAGCCGGGTCGGTACAACGTGATCGGACGGCTCGAAGGGAGCGGCCCCTCACTTCTGCTGAATGGGCACCTAGACACGGTGGGTGTCGAGGGGATGACGACGGCACCCTTCGGAGCGGAGTTGGTCGACGGTAAGGTGCTCGGCCGAGGCTCGTGTGACATGAAAGGCGGCGTTGCGTCGATCCTCGCCGCCACCCGTCGACTCGCGAACGGCGGACCCCGCCCCAATCTGATTGTGGCGTTCACTGCGGATGAAGAATACGCCAGCGTGGGGATGGCTCACTTAGTAAAGTCGGGAGTGAGGGCGGACATGGCCGTGGTGTGTGAGCCCACCAGCCTCACGGTGATGCCAGCCCACAAAGGATTCGTGTGGATCGAGGCTGACTTCCGCGGCCGGGCCGCACACGGCTCGCGGCCGGAGATCGGCGTGGATGCGATTCGACATGCGGGCCTCTACTTGGCCGCACTCGATCGTTATGCAGACGACCTGAAGGCGCGACCCGCTCACCCTCTTCTTCAGTACGGGTCTTTCCATGCAGGGACCATTCACGGAGGCTCGGCGGAATCCGTTTATCCGGAGGGGTGCACGCTCATGTTGGAACGGCGAACGATGCCTGGCGAAGCGCCCGGGACAGTCATGGAGGAATTCGAGGCGGTTTTGTCCGAACTGCGGACCGAAGAAGAGTCGCTCGACGGTACCCTGAAGATGACGCTCGAGCGACCTGGCACAGAGGTGGCGACTTCCTCCGAATTGGTTCAAGGGTTGCTAGCGGCGATCGATCATCACGCTATCGAAGCTCAAGTCGAAGGGATGACCGCCTGGGTCGACGCGGCGTTCCTAAACGAATCCGGAGTGCCGGCGGTTTGCTTCGGGCCGGGAGATATCGCACAAGCCCATACCGAGGACGAGTGGATCCAAGCGCAACAGATCTCCTCGTGCGCGGACGTGTTGGAGAGCTTCGCTCGAGGTCTGGCGGCCGAATAAGAAAAAGCGCCGGACCACTGAGTGATCCGGCGCAGATTCGTTCAGGGTAGGCGCGGCGTCACCTCTTGGTCATGATCAAGATGAGTCCATTAGGGTGCCCGGTGCCGTAGCGGGTCGTCGCCTCACTTGCGCTCATGTAGAGCATCTCTTCGATATCTGCGACAGGTAACCCGCGTAGAACTTGGAGTCCGCCTTGACGCTCCGATCCGTCCACGAAGACGTTTGCGGAGTTCCCGCCACGTGACTGCAGCCATCGAGGGCGCATCCGCTGGATCGCTTGGTACGCGTCGCCAGTTACGACCTGCTGGAGGGCTTCGTTCGTCAGTTGGTTTGGGTTGCCACCACCACTACCGCCACCGCTGCCGCCACCACTCGCACAGCCGGCCAGGCCGATGGCCAGGGCGAATGAAGCTATCAATAGCCGCCTGGACGTTATTGCTCGCATACTCTGACTCCTTCTCTTTTGAGTGAACATCCCAACGTGAACATTATGCTTGCGGTTACTTGCTTTCGCCACTGTGGAAGGCTCAGCGGATTTCTTGCTCGCCGCTAGGTACTCGGATAACCTCCCCGTCAGGCGGGACCCCGGCGAAGTACGTCCACCGTGCGCTCTTTGCTCATCGACCAGAATGCAGCATGCGGATCCAAACAGTTTTGACAATTCTTGAGTGCGCGGCTGTTTCTGCGTGCGTGGACCCCGAGGACGAGATGGCGGACTTGGTGCTGCGAGACGGTGTGGTTTGGACGGGAGTCGCGGGTGCGGGGCGGGCCGAGGCTGTTGCCGTTAAGGACGGTGAGATTCTCGCTGTGGGGTCTAACGCCGCAATTGACGTATTCGTCTCGGACGAGACCACAGTCATCTCTCTGCAGGGGCGGACCCTCACACCCGGGTTCATCGACGCGCACACGCACTTCATTGCCGGGGGATTCCAACTGGCATCCGTCGACCTGCGCGATGCCGATTCTCCGGAAGAATTCGCCCGACGCATCTCTGAGTTTGCCAGCTCGGTCCCGGCTGGGACGTGGATCACCGGCGGAGACTGGGACCATGAGACGTGGGGTGGCGAGCTGCCTCGGACCGACTGGATCGATGCCTTGACGCCAGATCATCCCGTCTTCGTTCAGCGACTCGACGGGCACATGGCCCTAGCCAATTCTCGGGCGCTACAGGCGGGCGGTGTAACCACGGAGACGGAGGACCCGGCAGGTGGAGCGATCGAGCGAGACGCTTCAGGCGCACCGACAGGGGTTCTCAAGGACGAAGCCATGAGCTGCGTGTATGCTGCGATACCAGCTTCCACCGATGAGGAAGTGGATCGCGCGCTCCAGGCGGCGGCTGTTCACGCCCTCTCGTTGGGGGTGACACAGATCCATGACATGGCCTACGACTGGATTGGACTCGAGGCCTATCAGCGGGCGCACGCATCGGGCGACCTGCCTCTGCGGGTCTACTCCGTGGTGCCTATGGCGACGTGGGAACGTATGCGGGACTACGTGGCCGAAAACGGCCGCGGTGACGACCGTCTCTGGTGGGGTGGCCTCAAGGCGTTTGTGGACGGCTCATTGGGCTCGACGACCGCCTGGTTCTACGACGTATATGACGATGAGCCCGAAACCGCGGGCCTGATGACCACAGACACGACCGAACTCGCGAGTTGGATTCGTTCCTCGGATGAGTCCGAAATGCATGTAATCGTCCATGCGATCGGTGACAAAGCGAATGACTGGCTTCTAGATGTGTACGAGGATGTCATTGGGGACCACGGGCCCAGAGATCGACGGTTCCGCATTGAACACGCGCAGCACCTTAGTCCCGGCGCACTCGGTAGGTTCGCTGAGTTGGGTGTGATCGCATCCATGCAGCCCTATCATGCCGCCGACGATGGACGGTGGGCGCAAAAACGGATTGGGCCGGAACGGATCAAGACGACTTATGCCTTCCGTTCGTTACTCGATGCTGGAGCGACTGTCGCTTTCGGCTCTGATTGGACCGTGGCGCCTCTCGATCCCGTGGAAGGAATCGATGCGGCGGTGACTCGGCGAACCTTGGATGGGGCGAATCCGAACGGGTGGATTCCTCAGGAACGCATCTCACTCGAGGAGAGTCTGATAGCCTATACATCGGCTGCTGCGCGTGCTGGATACATGGAGGCGCGAGTCGGAACCATCGAACCAGGGAAGCTCGCCGACCTTGCGGTACTATCTGGGGATATCTTCTTGATAGATGAGAAGGAGCTCGGGTCGGTGCACGTAGACCTGACGATTGTGGAAGGCGAGGTGGTTTACGAACACCCGGCGGGCGGGGAGTAGCGAGAGGATGACGGAAGACGGGGGCCCAAAACCGGTCGCGCACACGCGGCAGGTCACGATCGATGCTCTGTGCGAGCATTTTGCGAACGACATCATGAGCGTCGAGGAGTTTGAGCAGCGCGTGGATGCGGCTCATTCCGCGAAATCCGTGGAGGACCTCAAGGAGCTCCTACAGGACCTTCCGGGTGGCAACCTTCCGTCAGTCGCTCAGCAGGTAGCTGTTCCCGCCCCCGCTCCGATGGTCCTGGCGGCTGCCCCGGTGAAGGACCGTAAGTTTGTGGTCGCGGTGCTTGGTGGTAGTGCGAAGAAGGGGCGGTGGAGTCCAGCCCGAAAGAACATCGCGGTGGCTGTCATGGGTGGAGCTGAGCTCGACTTCCGAGATGCCGTGATGGGACCGGGAATCACGGAGCTGCAGGTCCACACGATGTGGGGGGGAGTGGAGGTGATTGTGCCTCCGGGTCTCCATGTCGAGAGTCATGGAATCGCGATCCTGGGTGCGTTCGAGCATGCGGGAGACAACATCCATACGACTGACCCTCACGCGCCCACGCTACGCATTACCGGCATCGCGTGTATGGGTGGGGTGCATGTAACGACCCGGCACTCGGGTGAGACTGCGCGGGACGCACGACGTCGTAGGAAACTCGAGCGAAAAGAGCAACGGCGGCTCTCCAAGGGCGGCAGACCCTAGGGGCCGCGTGGTATTATCCTGATCCGAAGGATCGTGCCGCGCACATCAAGGACTATGTGGCCTTTTGAGGCGGTGTGCGCGTAGAGGAATAACCTCCGCTTGGGTGACCCTGATGACTGAAGTTGTTCCGCGCGACATCGCTCTGATCTCTGTGTCCATTGATCTTGGCGCGGGGAGGCGAGGCGTGGACATGGGTCCTTCGGCACTGCGCATTGCTGGGATCACCGCTGAGGTGGAGTCCATTGGGCATCGAGTCCTCGAATCGGGGACTGTGACCGCCGGCGGGTTCGAGACGACGGACACGGGCGAGAGCACGCTCCGCTTCCTCACGGAGATCGTCGATGTGGCCGAGCGTACCCGGAACCGGGTCGCAAAGGGAATGGAGGACGGGTGCATGCCTCTCATCCTTGGAGGAGATCATTCGCTTTCCATCGGATCAGTGGCTGCGGTGGCGGCTGAGTACGCAAAACGAGACGAATCGATCGGTCTCATTTGGGTCGACGCCCACACGGACATGAACCGCCCTCATACGTCTCCCAGTGGCAACATCCATGGGATGAGTTTGGCGGTGTTGATGGGACATGGAGACGAACGGTTGGTTGGATTGGGCGGGCGCGATCAGGCGGTGAAGCCCGAGAACGTGAGCGTCCTGGGTGCGAGGCAGCTGGACGCTGGCGAGAAGGCGCTCGTCTCTGAGCTTGGAGTCCGGGTGTTCACGATGTCGGAGATCGACGACCGTGGCGTCAGCGTGTGTATGGATGAGGCGCTGGAGCGCGCCAACGCTGGAACCGGCGGGTTCCACGTCTCATTCGATCTGGACTCACTCGATCCGCGCGAGGCGCCTGGAGTGGGGACCCCAGTTCAGGGAGGGCTCACCTATCGGGAGGCCCACCTGGTGTGTGAGAAGGCTGCCCGCTCGGGTGGGTTGGTTAGTTTCGAGATGGTAGAATTGAATCCGGTACTCGATGACAGGAACCACACCGCAGTTCTCGGTGTTGGCCTCGTGGCCTCTGCTCTTGGGAAGAGCATTCTCTAACTCAGGACTTCTAATGACCAGTGAAGGCTCACGCTCCGGCGTTTCGCACTTCTTTCTGAACGCGCTTCGCATCGTGGTTGCGTTGATGTTCATGCAGCACGGGGCCCAGAAACTCCTCATGATGTTTGGTGCCGAGAGCGTCGCGGAGTTCATGACGCGGCGGTGGTTCGCAGGAGTTCTCGAACTGTACGGCGGTGGTTTGATCCTGGTTGGACTCTTCACCAGGCCGGTTGCCTTTGTTCTCGCGGGTGAGATGATGTTCGCCTATTTCATCGCTCATCATTCACGCGGTTGGGTCCCCTACATGAATGGCGGGGAGCTTCCCGTCTTGTTTTGCTGGACGTTTCTCTTCTTAGCGGCGAACGGAGGGGGTTCGTTCAGCTTGGACGGCCTTCTAGCGGCCCGCAAAAGAACGAAGGCCGAGGGCTGACACCCCCCCGGCCTTCATGGTCACCGCTCGGTTCGTTCAGGCGAACCGCTCCCCCTCAGCCGCCTAGTGTGCGGTCCAAGTAGGCCTTTAGGCGCTCCCAAGCATCCAGCGCGGGGGCTGCGCGTAGGTCGGGGTCACCGTCCACCCTCAGCCAGAAACCGTGGTCGACCGCGTCGTAGATGTGGAGATCGTTCTCGATTCCAGCTGCGCGAAGGGCGGTCTCGAATCCTGACACCTGTTCGGGGGACGGACCGGAATCCTCCGCTGCAAAGGTCCCGTACACCTCGTGATCCATGTTCGCGAGAACTTCGGGGTCGTCCACGAGGCGCCCGTAGAAGATTCCCGTGGCCTGATGGTCGACGCCATCGAGTCCGAATGACAGCGCGATTCCCCCGCCAAAGCACCAACCCATGGCGCCGACTTGGCCCGAAACGTCCGTGCGCGTCTTCAGAAACCCGACGGCGGCGTCCAGGTTGGCGACGACGGTAGGCATTTTCGCGTTGGCTTCCTGCATGAGCGCGATGTTCTCGTCACTGGACGACCCCACCCGCCCCTGATACAAGTCTGCGGCGAGTGTGACATACCCCTCCGCGGCGAAATCGTCTGCGACCTGGCGGACACGGTCGGTCAGCCCGTTCCATTCGTGGATGATGATAAGAGAGGGGAAGGGGCCGGCACCTTCAGGGATGGCCAGGTATCCGGTGGTAGCGGCGTCACCGTCCAAATAGTGGACGTCTTGGCCTTGGAGGTCCCCGCCCTCGCCAACGATCGAGGGTGGTAGTTGTCCCTCAGCGGTCGGAGCTAAGGCTACGCGGGGCTCCGGGGCTGCTTCGGATTCTGCGGCCTGATCGGGGGATTCTGTGCCACCGCACGCGCTCACGAGAAGGGAGAGGACGGCGGCTGATAGTAGGCGTCGGTGGGTTTTCATGGCTTGAAATTGTCTGTACGGGAGGGTGATGTCGCTGAGCGCAGGATTAGGTCCAGGGCCTCTTTTACGCAACTGATCCCCTGCGACCCCTTTCCTGTAATCCATGTAGACACCATTTAGAGATCAAAATCACCCGAGAAGAGGTTTCCGATGTCCGTACATCAACGAGAGCCCGGCCGCGGCCGGATTTATGACGATTTTGCAGCGACTATGGGTGACACACCCCTTGTTCGTGTGCCGCGACTCAAGGAGAAGTACGGTGTTGGCGCTGACATCCTGCTCAAATGTGAGTTTTTCAACCCGTTGGGCTCCGTGAAAGACCGCATCGGGGTGGCCATGATCGAAGCAATGGAAGAACAAGGCATTCTGAACAAAAACTCCACGATCGTGGAGCCGACATCCGGAAATACTGGGATCGCACTGGCGTTCGTGGCCGCATCCAAGGGATATCGGTGCATTTTGACGATGCCGGAGACGATGTCTGTCGAACGGGTGCAGATGATGAAGCATTTGGGCGCTGAAATCGTGCTGACGCCGGCCGCGGAAGGAATCGGCGGAGCATTTGCCGCTGCGGATCGTCTCACGGAGGAAATTGACGGTGCAGTCCAAGCCGGTCAGTTCGTGAACCCGGCCAATCCTGAGGTGCACCGGCGGACGACTGCGCTCGAGATTTGGAATGACACGGACGGGAAGGTGGACGTCTTCGTGTCAGGCGTCGGGACCGGCGGAACGATCACCGGGGTGTCCGAGGTTCTGAAAGAGAAGAACCCGAACCTCCACTCTGTTGCCCTCGAGCCGGTGACAAGCCCGGTCCTCTCCGGAGGTGAACCGGGCCCTGGGAACATGATCCAGGGCATTGGTGCTGGCTTCGCACCCGACGTTCTCAACATGGACCTCGTGGACGAAGTGATGACGATCGTGAACGAGGATGCTTTCGCGATGGCGAGGGACGTCGCGAAGGTCGAGGGGCTTCCTTGCGGGATTTCCGCAGGGGCTGCGATCTGGGCTGCGATTCAGATTGCCAAGCGCGCTGGGATGGACGACAAGACGATCGTCGTAGTGCTGCCGTCCTTCGCTGAGCGCTACGTCTCGACGGACCTCTTCTCGGACGATTAGACGGTCCGCAACGGGCAGCGATGTGCGTGGCGAAAGGGGGCGGACAGGGTGACCGGTTCCCCCCTTTACGCTGCCCCTCCCCGCACGACCGACAGCGACGTCATCTCCGCGACACGATTGAACGCGAGGTCTGTCGTGAGGAGCGTCAGATCGTGCCTCAGGCAGAGCTGAGCCAGAAGGGCATCGATCGTTCCGATACGGAGTCCTTCCGACGCTAGCCGGCGGCGGAGCTCAGCCGCGTCCACGTAGTCTCGTCCGTCCGGGACGACGTGCGGGAGTACACTAAAGCGCTCCAGAATCAGGTCGCGAGCCTCGTCGTCAGGGAAGCCTTGGAGCAGTTCTTGAAGGACGAGCCCCGTCGTGAACACCTGCTCACCTTCCCGGAGCGCCTGAGCGAGTCTGCGAATCTTGGGGAGCGTGGACGGGGCGTTGTTGCGAAATGCGAGAGACCACACGGAGGTGTCTACGAGGAGTCTCACGACCGTGTACGCTTGGTCTTGAAGTCGTAGGGGTCCCAGTCCAAGGCGTCGAATAAGTCGAGGATATCCATTTGCCGACGGCGCGCTACGAACTCTTTCAGAGCCTTCGTGACCGCCGCCTTCTTCGTGCGTTCACCGCTGACAACAAAGGCTTCTTCGAGTAAATCGGGGTCCAACGCGAGGTTCGTGGCCATCGTCGTTTCCATAGATGTGTGAAAAGTCACACAATAAGTTACACAATCGAGGATCGATTCAACATGACTACCCCGTTAGGGGTTGCCGGCAAACGAAGCCGTTGCTGGCAGCCCGCTGGAGGGGCATGTTCCTCGCCCCACATCCATTTGGAGGCTCCATGCGCGCTTGGCGTTCTGCATTGGTCATTGGTCTCGTATTGGTGGCGGCTGCGTCGTCGAGTACGCCTGACGACTACCCCCGCCGGATCGGAATCGACATAGAGCACTACCGGTTTGAGCTCGCGCTTGCTGACGACTCGGACGAGATCGCCGGGCGTGCGACCGTGACCGTTCTGTTCACCGGAAGTGGCGTTGTCGACTTGCCGCTGGACCTGACGTCGATCGCCTCAGGTGGCCGGGGAATGGAGGTCCTTTCGGTGATGTCCGACGGAGCCTCTTTGGACTTCACACACCGGTCTGACGTCCTCAACATCCGCCTCGCCGAGACGGGTCGGGCTGGGGGACGCGTGAGCGTCACGATCGACTACCGTGGGGTTCCGGTAGCCGGCCTCCAGATCGGTCCGAACAAGTACGGTGACCGGACCTTCTTCAGCGACAATTGGCCTAACCGAGTTCACAATTGGTTGCCGACCGTGGACCACGTCGGTGAGAAGGCCACGAGTGAATTCTTGGTCACTGCTCCGGCCCATTATCAGGTCGTGTCGAACGGACTCGTTCTCGAAGAGACGGACCTCGGCAACGGGAACCGCCTGACGCACTGGAAGCAGTCGGTCCCCATCTCGCCGTGGCTCTTCGTGCTCGGCGTCGCCCGATTCGCCGTCCAACAAGTGGACGACTTCCAGGGCAAGCAGATCCAAACCTGGGTCTATGCTCAGGACCGGGACGCAGGCTTCTACGACTTCGCCGTCCCCACGAAACAGGTCCTCGAGTTTTACGACGAGTATGTGGGGCCGTTCGCCTACGAGAAGCTGGCGAACATCACATCGCCGGCCACAGGCGGAGGCATGGAGGCGGCGTCCGCCATCATGTACAGCGATAACTCTGTCACCGGCGAGCGCACGGACAGGTGGCGGAACGTCGTCATCCACGAGATCGCACATCAGTGGTTCGGAAACGCGGTAACAGAGGCCGACTGGGACGACGTATGGCTGAGTGAAGGCTTCGCCACCTACTTCACGCTGCTCTACCGAGAGCACGCGTATGGTCGGGACGATTTCGTTTCCGGACTTCAGCAGGCTGCCGACCGGATCTGGCCGATGTACGTGGATGCCCCGGAATACCGCATCGTACATGACGATTTGGCTGACATGGCGCTCGTTACCAGCGGAATTACCTACCAAAAGGGTGCCTGGGTCCTCCATATGCTTCGGAAACGCATGGGGGACGAGGCGTTTTGGGAGGGAATCCGGACCTACTACGCTCGTTATATGAACGGAACGACTTCCACGGATCAGTTCATGGAGGTCATGGAAGAGGCCTCAGGTCAGGATCATCAGGTGTTCTTCGATCAGTGGCTTCGGCAGGGAGGCAATCCGTCGCTCCAAGGCTGGTGGGTCTACGATGAGACTGCCCAGGCGGTCCGGGTCGAGCTGAATCAGGTCCAAGACGTCGGTTCGTTCGTGATGCCGCTCGAGATCGGGGTCGACATGGACGGTGATCAGATCGCAGATGTAATGGAAACCGTTGAAATCACTGGCGATTTACAACGTTTTGTGATCTCCGTGCCCGGTGAGCCGGTGAATGTCCGCCTGGATCCAGATACCTGGGCGCTCTTTCAGTCGGACTTCGGTCCGAGGGGGCGGTAGTGATGCGTATGCGGGCCGTTGTCGCGGCGACGCTGATGTCTGTTGCGGCTTGTGCCGCTCCAGCGGATGGGCCGAAAGACGTTCTGCTTACTGCAGATCGGGGGATCGACGGTCTCGGAGAACCGATTTCGCCAGCTCAGGTCCTGATTCGTGGTGACCGAATTGTGGCAGTAGGCTCCGCGGTTAACGCCGCGGGCGATGTTGAGGTTATTGATCTGGGCGACGTGACGTTGTTGCCTGGGTTGATCGACAGTCACGTACACATCACGTACGCCTTTGCGGGCGAGCCACGGGATACGGAGACCGGTATCGTGGGGGCGTCTTCGGCCGAAGCCCTTCTCTTAAGCGGGTTTACCACGGTCAGAACACTCGGCAGTCCCGACTTCTCCGATGTGCTCCTCAGAGACGGCATCAATGCCGGAATCGTCCCCGGTCCGCGATTGCTCGTTTCCGGCCAGGGCATGACGGACGGGGTCGTGGTCGCCGCGGAGGGCGACCGCGTTGACGAAGGAGTCGCGACGGAGGAAGAAGTCCGAGCTTTTGTTCGCAGGGGTATCGAATCCGGAATCGACTGGCTCAAGATCTTCGCGAGCCGTAGCAGTCGGTCCGGGGGCACCCCCAACTACTCCCAAGAACAGCTGGAGTGGGCCATCGACGAGGCTTCGCAGGCGGGACTTCCGACATCGGCGCACGCACACGCCGCCGAGGCAGCGCGACGGGCCATTGAGGCCGGGGCCCGGACTATTGAACACGGATCGCTGGTCGACGAAACCGTTCTCGATCTGATGATCGAACGGGGGGCGTTCTATTCACCGAACCTGTACTTGTCGGAGTACTACCTTGCGAACGGCGACCGCATGGGCTTTTCGGAGGAGGCGCTGGAGTGGACCGCGCGGCTGCTCCCGCCACGGACGGCGATATTCACCACCGCTGTTGAGCGGGGCGTCCCGATCATCTTCAGCACTGACGCCAATCGTGGATGGGTGTGGTCGGGAGATACGGCCATCGAATTCGTGCGTCGGGTCGAGGCGGGCCAGTCGACCAAGGACGCGATCGTCAGTGCCACGTCCCGTGCTGCTGAGGCTCTCCAAATACCGGATGTGGGCGACCTGGCTGCGGGGAAGTACGCAGATGTGATCGCGGTCCTCGGTGATCCGCTCCAGGACATCAATGCGCTTCGGAGTACGGTCTTTGTGATGAAGGGCGGAGAGATCTACCGGAGGCCCGCGGGGTGACTCGACGCGAAGAAGGTCGCTTACGCCTCTGTGGGCTCGTGCTTTGAGCTGCGTGTCAGCAGCTTGTAGCCGACGTACCCGACTACTCCAATGCCCAGCACGATGGGTACCCAACTCACGAACTGCAGCACCAGCCCGCCCAAGAAGACTACGGCTCCGCCCTGCACCCACCCCATCATCTTGGCGTTGCGGCGTCCCTTTGTGAGATCCGCTTCGGTGTAGATCCGTTCCGGCAAGTTGTCGGTCAAAGCTCAGCCACCTTCAAGTTGCGCCAGCGGACCTTGATGCCGCCCCCGTCGTGGATCTGGAGGGCGATGTGACCCGCGCCCTTTCCGATTCCTTCGTCCACGAGGTCGATCATCTCGGTGCCGTTGATCCAGGTCGTTACATGATCCCCTACGACCCTGATTCTCATCTCGTTCCAATCGCCCATCTTGAGTGCCGCGTCACGGTCCGCTTCTGGCTGGATCAGCCAACCGCGTCCGTATGATTCGTAGATACCCCCCGTGTACAGCCCCGGCGGTGCGACTTCGGCCTGCCAGCCGCTGATACGGACGCCATCGATAGTGGAGCGGAAGAACACTCCTGAGTTGCCGTCGGCCTCCTGTTTGAACTCGAGTGTGAGTTCGAAGTCTTGGTAGGTCTCGTCGGTACGGAGGTACCCGTATTGAGCGTCCGGGCCGCTCTCACAGATCAGGTCACCTCCGTCGACATACCAGAGCTCGGTGCCGTGGATGGTCCACCCGTCCAAGCTCTCGCCGTTGAAGATGGACACGGCCTCCTGGGCCCCAAGGGGCGTCATGAGGATGCCGAGTAAGGCTGCCGCCATCACAAGCGCACGAACGAAGTCCGCAGGGAGCACGCCGGCAAACAAGGTCAAGCAGGCAGCTTCGGCGCCCGGCTCAGGACGCTCCTCTGCATATCCGCCCATCACTCCATCGCCCTGATTTTCATATTCCGATACCACACCGGCGTGCCGTGGTCCTGCAGGCCAATGGAGCCGGACGGGGCCCGCGCATAGTGCTCCTCAACGCTGAACTTGCTCGCCTCGACTTGGCCGTTCCACTTTTCAGAGTACAGCTCGTATTCGACGGTCATTGTGCCGTTGAGCCAGTGCTGCACCGTATTCCCCCGTGCGACGATCTTCCCGGAATTCCATTCGCCAATCGGATGGACAATTCGGTTGTCAGCGGCCTCGAGGTCGTAGTTCTCCCCGGTCCGGTGCGTACGTGGATCCCAGTCGTCGGACTCAGGATAAGCCGGGTCGTCCAGCACTTGGTACTCGGCGGAGACCTGCCAAAGACCCTTCCCGTCAGTCTCCACAGCGCGGTAGAAGACGCCACTGTTTCCGCTGGGGCCCACTTTGAAATCGAAGGTCAACTCAAAGTCCGTGTACTCGGCGACTGTGATGATGTCACCGCCGTCCATGTTCCCGCTGGATGCCTGAAGCACCATTTCGCCGTTCTCGACGATCCAGGTCTCGGGCAAGCCATCACGCCCGTAGCCGCGCCACTGGTCCATGGCTTCACCGTCGAAGAGCAGCGTCCACCCTCCTGCCGCTTCTTCGGCGGACAGCGAATTGTGGGCTACCTCTGCCGCAGCTGTGTCCTCTGCGGACGCGTCAGCGGTTTCTTCTCCGCTACCGGCGCAGGCTCCCGAACCAAGTAAGGTGACGGCCGCTATAAAGGCGAGCGTGCTAGTCGTATTCGTGGTCATAACACTTCCATCACTTCGGGATCCCAAGAGATCACCTTTTCGTCGAAGTAGGAGTCGTTGCAGGCAAGGGCAGGCGCAGCGGCGCGCAGTCCGAAGGTGGCATCTTCCACGACCGGCGTGCCGTCACGGACACCGTTGAAGAAGGTGGTGAAGTGGTCGTAGTGAGCGCCCTTGTAGCCCGCTTCCGCAGTGTAGACGCTCTCGGCGGGCGGAAGCATTGATTTGCGAGCGGCGACGACCTGGCCGGCTTCGTCGGACTTCATCTGACTGAAGACATCCGTCGCACCCACAGACTTGTTCCGACGCAGGACCACATCTGTCCACGTGACGTCCATGGCACCTTCGTTCCCTACGAGTCGCAGGAAGGTGCTACCCGAAGTGCCGTCCACGAAGTTCACGCGCAGCGACAGGTTGAAGGCCGGGTGCATTGCAGATTCGGGGTAGTCGAACATGCCGAGCAAGACGTCTGGCACCTCGCGCCCGTCCTTCCAATACCTGAGTCCACCTTGGGCCATGACTTTCCGTGGCCCATGTGAAGACGTCACGAAGTGCAGGCTCGAGAAGAGATGCACGAAGAGATCACCTGAGACTCCGGTGCCGTAGTCCCGGTAGTTCCTCCATCGGAAGATCCGAAGCGGGTCGTAGTCTCGTTGGGGTGCGCCACCCAGGAACATGTCCCAGTCGACTGTCTCTTCGGAGGCGGTCTCCGGGATGGGATACTGCCAGGCCCCGATCGGATCGTTCCGTGCCCAGAAGCCTTCGGCGTAGTTGAGTTCACCAATGGCGCCCTCTTCGAGAAGTTGTTTCGCCTTCTCGTTGCCGAGCGAACTCATGCCTTGGCTTCCGACCTGGAACGTCATTCCGGTCTCTTGCTGCACGCGCACCAACTCTGCGCCCTCCGAGATCTTATGCACCATTGGCTTCTCGCAGTACACGCCCTTCCCGGCCCGCATCGCATCGATGGAAATGCGCTGGTGCCAGTGATCGGGTGTTCCAATGATCACCGCGTCGATGTCGTCCCGAGCGAGGATCTCGCGGTAGTCCCGCGAAGTGAAGACGTCCGCCCCGTGCCGGTCCTTGATGTCCTGCAGCCGGCCATCGAAGCAGTCCGCTGCTGCCACGAGCTTTACGCCAGGAATCTGCAGGGCCGTGTTGACGTCGGCGTTCCCCATCCCGCCGGCTCCGATCACAGCCAGATTGACCTGATCGTTGGCGGAGAATCGGCGGCGGCCTGGTATGATGTGGACGTCTCTCAGGTCGCGTGCACTCAAGACGTGGGGGGTCGCGCCAGCTGCGACTGCACCCGCGGCGAGACTGCCCAAGAACTTGCGACGTGACTGTGGTGGGCGCGGATCGGTCATGGTTCGCTCGTGTTTTGAATTGGGTATGGAAGAATGGGTGGGGAGGCCTTCGATTGCCAGCCGATCCGTCTATGTCGCATCTTGGCGACTCCCCCCGACCCAACGAGACGTTCCAAGCTTATGACGAACAGACTCTTCACGACCTGCAGCGGATGGTGTGCCGTTGCCGCTCTCGCCCTCGCTGCACCGGTCGACGCGTCGGCCCAAGTCGATCTAGAAGCGCTCCAGGACGAGGCCGTAGCCTGGCTGCAGGAGTACATCGGCATCAACACGATCAACCCGCCCGGGAACGAGACGCGTGGCGCCGAGTTCTTCGCGGAGATCTTCAAGGCCGAGGGGATCGAATACGAGATGGCGGAGTCCGCCCCAGGACGGGGAAATATCTGGGCTCGGCTCGAGGGAGGCGACGAGGAAGCCCTGGTGCTTATCCACCACATGGATGTCGTTCCGGCGGATGAGCGCTTTTGGACGACGGATCCGCTCTCCGGCGAACTGCGAGACGGATACATCTATGGCCGAGGGGCGTTGGATACTAAGACCGGAGGTATTCTGCATCTCGCCACATTTCTCGCGTTGCACCGGTCCGGCATCCCGTTGAAGCGCGACGTGATGTTCGTGGCTACTGCGGATGAGGAAGCAGGTGGTTTCTTCGGAGCGGGGTGGCTCGTCGAGAACCGCCCGGAGATCTTCGAAGGCGTCGGCTTTCTCCTGAATGAAGGCGGCGGTGGTGGGGTCGTCGATGGGAAGATCCAGTTCGGGGTCGAGGTGACTCAGAAGGTCCCCTACTGGCTGCGTCTGACGACGGTCGCGAACCCCGGGCACGGATCGAGTCCTCAAGTGACCTACGCCGCGGTAGAAATGGTGGCGGCGCTCGAGCGTCTCCGGGTCCATGAATTCAAGGCGCGCATCATCCCGGCGGTCGACGTGCACTTTAAGGGCTCCGCTGGCGACCATCCCGAGCCGTGGCGCACGCGTTTCGCTGACATTGCTACTGCGATTGAGCAGCCAGGCGTCCTGAGGGAGCTTCAGGCGTATCAACCCTGGATGCATACGCTGACGAGGAATACGTGCTCGATCACGCGCTTCGAAGGCAGCTCCAAGATCAATGTTGTGTCGCCGGAGGTTTGGGCGGAGATCGATTGCCGACTCCTTCCAGACCAGGACCCCGACGCCTGGCTGGCGGAGATGGGAGGGGTGCTCGGGCCCGACGTTGAGATCGAAGTACTGATGGGCTTCAGCCCCGCGGTGTCGAGCACCGACACAGAGCTCTATCGAACCGTCCAAGACGTCACGCTGGAGACGTTTCCGGGAGCCAATTTCGTCCCCCAGGTTTCGGGTGGTTTCACGGACAGCCACTTCTTCCGCGACCTGGGAATTGTCAGCTATGGCTACGAGGCGACCGCGACTCCTGAGGCAGATGGAAGCGGTGTCCACGGAAATGATGAGCGCGTTACCGAAGAGAACGTCCGCCGCGGTGTGGCGATGACCCTACAGATTTTGGAGCGGTTCGCCGCGACACGACCGATCATGGAGGAGTACTGAGATGCCGGAACGCTACGATGTGTGGGCCATGGAGCCCGTTGAAATCAAGCCGGGATACTTCGGTCGGGCGATCACGTCCGAACACACCACCCACATGTATTGGGAGATCGAGGCGGATCGGCCTCTGCCGGAGCACGCACATCCGCACGAACAGATCGTGAACATGATTGAGGGTACGTACGAACTCGTGATCGGCGGTGAGTCGTATGTACTCAACGCAGGTGACGTGCTCGTGATTCCTGGAGGGGTGCCGCACGGCGGCCGGTCGCACACCGCGTGCAAGATTCTCGACGTGTTCTCTCCGGTGCGCGAGGAATATCGGTAGTATGGCGATTTAGCTGCGCCGCCATTGTTCGAGGAGGTGTTGTGGCTCTCGGCGCCGTGCTGGCTCTCGCGACGCTGTCGGCTAGCGTCGCCGGACAGGCTGCCACTGCAACGGGGGTCACCTCCGAAGAGGTTGAGCGCGGGCCACCAATCGCCACGTTTTCCATCCTGGGTTACGACCCGGAGACGGGTGAGGTCGGTGGGGCGGTTCAGTCCCGCGTGTTCGCCGTCGGCAACGGGGTTTTGTGGGCGGAAGCGAACGTGGGCGTCGTGGTGACCCAGGCGATCGTCGACGTCAGTTACGCTCCCCAGAGCATCGAGCTACTCCGCCAGGGTTTGTCCCCAGCCGAAGTGGTCGAGACGGTCCTCGCGAACGACCCTGATCCGCGACCGGACAATTGGAGCAAACTGGGGCGTCAATTCTCAGTTAATGGGATGCCACCGGCGATGTGGCCACGCACACAGGGCCGAGTGCCTCAGAGTGGGCGGGGCATAGGACTGGTCGGTACGTCTCCGCTCAAGGCAACATCCTCGCGGGCGAAGATGTCGTGAACTCCATGGTCGAGGCGTTTGAGACGACGGAGGGGCACCTTTCGCTGAGGCTCATGGCGGCGCTCGAAGCAGGTCAGGCCGCGGGAGGGGATCGCCGAGGTATGCAGAGTGCCGCGATGCTCATCGTCAAAGAAGCCGGCGGCGTGTGGTTGAACAACGATGTGGTATTGCGGCTCCAGGTGGACGATTCCGAAGAGCCCATTGCCGAACTTCGTCGGTTGGTAGAGATCGCTGCTCGCCGACGGGAGCGGGTCCGAGGGCGTTAGACCGCCTCTAGGCGCTCCTTCAACAGAGTGAGCATCGCGTCGAGCTGGTCGCGAGCCGCCTTCTCGAGCGCGGCGGATGGAATCAGCTTCAGCGCGCCACGAGGACTGGCTTCGACGGACATTGTGATCATCGTGCCGTCCGAGGTCGCTTCGCACTCGACTTCAGATGTCGCGTCTACGGTGGAGTCCGAAGTCGTCGCATAGACGATGCGCCACCCGGGCCCCATCTCTCGGACCACATAGGTGTTCTGGGTCCGGCGCCCAAGGAACTCGCTCACATAGCTTTTCCGAGTGCCCACCTGGCTTGGCCCCGGAGGGTCTTTCGTGGCCGACTCGAGACGAGGCTGCCATTCGTGTTCCCGGTCGACATCGTCCAGGTACGCGAAGACGACTCCGATCGGTCGACTGATTTCGATGCTCTTGGACTGTCTGCTCACGTCGTGCTCTCCTTGCTCTACGTCGCCCGTTGAACATCGCCTCGCAACATGCCTGAATAAAGAAACGGCTGCGGAGGCTTCCTGTCCTTGCAGCCGTATCGGTCCCGCGAAGGCTTGAATCAGCCCTTTTCTACTTGGATCGTCGACTGCGTGAGATCGGTCTCGAGATACAGGCTTACCGCTGCACCTTCGTCGAGTCCCATGTCCTCCTTACGGATGCCGTCCTCGTTGCCAACGAGCGAGCAAGAAGGCGTGTTGGGATAGGCCTTGAGTCGCAACTCGCCCATTTCAGCGACCGCGTTGGAAAGCTCAAGGACTTTGAACTGGCCCCGTGCCACTCGGCCCAAGTTGTGCAGTTTTCCGTCAACGTCCTGCGCGTAGACCATCACAGGCAGCTGATCGTTGTTCACGACACGGATTTCGTGTGTGGTGGCGTCATCGGGTCCAGTCACGATCGCAGCACTGACCAAAGTCGCGTTGAAGACAGCCAGGCCAAGCATGAGAGCTACTCGATACATCCCCTTCATCCTCCTCCCAGAGTAGTTACGCACTCAGGCTCTGAATCGAAGTCCCATTCGCGCCTTGAGTACCGCGAGCCCCTTGGCTCGCCCTGCAAGCGATGCTGTGTTGTTGCCTGCGTGTACCCTCTACGAGAAAAGGGCCCCGACCTTTCATCGGGACCCTCACTCTGTCTGCGCTCGGAGATGTCTCCGAAGACGTATCGCTCTAGCAGTGCTGTTCGTAGGCCGCCTGGAGGTCAGCTGCGATGTCTTCTGGGTGACGCCCTTCGATCTGGTGGCGCTCCATGAAGTACGCGAGCTCGCCGTCCTTGAAGAGAGCAATGGACGGGGACGACGGTGGGAAGCCCGTGATGTAGTCACGACTCCGGTCCGTAGCGTCCATGTCCTGACCCGCGAACACAGTGGTCAGGATCTCGGGCTTCTTCTCGCCCTGGAGCGAGAGGTATACAGCAGGACGCATCATTGCAGCTGCGCATCCACACACTGAATTGACGACCACGAGCGTCGTCTTCTTCTCGCTACCGAGAATCGCATCGACATCGCCCGCGGTCCGCATCTCCGTAAAGCCGACCCGAACGAGATCTTCGCGCATCGGGGCGACCATCATTTCTGGATATGGCATTCTGTTCTCCTAAACCAACCGACTGGGAAGGACGGCACCCGACGACAGATCGCCGGCCGGACGAAAATTACCCCAAGTCCCACGAGTGTTCCAACTTCGTGTTCAATGAGCGTCCAAGTTGCCGCCGCCCGAAACTGCGGCGACCTTTTTCGCCATGTCCTCAACTTCGCAGATCGTACGTCTCACGGTGAATGGAGACATCCATGAAGTCGGCGTGCCGACTCATTTCACCCTGCTCGAAGCTCTTCGCTATGCGATTGGGCTCACGGGGTCGAAGCAGGGGTGCGACAAAGGCGACTGCGGTGCGTGCACCGTCGTTGTGGACGGCCAGCCCACGTTGGCTTGCCTGACGCCCGTCTGGGAAGCAGAAGGCAAGGTGGTGACCACCGTCGAGGGCCTCGCGGGTCCGGAGGGTCCGCACCCGCTCCAGGATGCGTTCGATGTGAACGGTGCGGCCCAGTGCGGCTTCTGTACTCCGGGGATTCTATGTTCCGCAGCGGTCCTTCTCGAGCAGAACGCGACGCCGACGAGGGCCGAGATCCAGGATGCCTTGGCCGGTAATCTCTGTCGTTGTACTGGCTACGCGAAGATTTATGCCGCGATAGAAGCAGCCGCGGTGCAATGCCGCGCAGACACCTCGAATAGGGAGGGGGCTGAGTGAGTGCTGACACACATAAGTCCCAGTCGGACTTCACGTTAATAGGATCTTCCATGCGGAAGATCGAAGGGTTGGATAAGTCCACTGGGCGTGCTGTCTACACGGATGACATCACTCTGCCAGGGATGCTTCACGGCAAGATCCTGAGAAGTCCACATGCGCATGCGCGCATCGTCTCGATCGATACTGCCGCTGCCCAGGCGTTGCTGGGCGTGCACGGCGTGATCACCGGACAGGATATGCCGACGACCTACGGCATCATCCCATGGACCCCGGACGAACATCCGCTGTGTGTGGATCGTGTCCGGTACATCGGTGATGGTGTCGCAGCCGTGGCTGCAGTCGATGAGGACACGGCGCTTCGTGCGTTGGATCTGATCCAAGTGGTCTACGAGGTGCTGCCGGCCTTTTTCGACCCGCACGACGCCTTAGCGGCCGATGGTGCGTCTCCGTATGTGCACGACGCCAAGAAAGAGGGATGGAACGGCAACATTACGAAGAAGGTCCACCTGGAGTTCGGTGAGGTCGACGAGCTCATGGACGCGTCCGATGTCGTTGTGGAAGACGATTATTTCTTCGAGGGCACGACCCACACGCCTATCGAGCCACACTGCGCGATCGGCTCGTGGCAACGCGGTGGCGGTGTCCGCGGCTCAGATGGCGAGGAGTCGGGCAAGCTCACGGTTTGGTCGTCGACCCAGGTGCCGCACTACCTGCATCGTGAACTCGCGCGGGTCTTGGAGCTGGATCAGGCTCATGTGCGTGTGCTCCAGCCCTTGGTTGGGGGTGCCTTCGGCGGAAAGAGCGAGCCCTTCGACCTAGAGTTCTGCGTCGGTAAGCTCGCGATGGTGACCGGCAGGCCGGTGAAGATCCTCTACACGCGAGAAGAGGTCTTCTACGCACACCGCGGGCGCCATCCTTTCCATATGCACTACCGCACTGGGGCCAATCAAGACGGAAAGCTCACTTCCGTAGACGGAAAGATTTTGCTCGACGGCGGCGCCTACGCCTCCTTCGGGCTCGTGACGACCTACTACTCGGGGCAGCTGCTGTGTGCGCCGTATGCCATGCCGGCGTACCGGTTCGACTCCACGCGCGTGTACACGAACAAACCCGCGTGCGGACCCAAGCGGGGCCACGGGTCAGTCCAGCCCCGGTTCGCGTTCGAAGTCCAGATGGACCGCCTTGCAGAGAAGCTCGACCTCGATCCGATCGACTTTCGCCGTCGCAACTTCATCGGTGCAGATACCCGGACCATAAACGAGCTCCGGATTACCTCGAACGGCTTCCTCGAGTGCCTCGAAGCTGTTGAAAGCGCGAGCGGTTGGTCGGAGAAATTCCGGAAGCTTCCGTTCGGCCGCGGCCTCGGCGTTGCCGGATCGATGTATATCTCCGGGACCAACTATCCCATCTACCCGAATGACATGCCGCAGTCCGCGGTGCAAATGCAGATCGATCGTTCGGGGCGTGTTGCAGTGTTCAGCGGGGCGAGTGAAATCGGACAAGGCTGTGACTCCGTGGTCGCGTATATCGCGGCAGAAGAGCTGGGTGTCCCATTGGACTACATCCGAGTCATGCGTGGAGATACCGACTTCACACCGGTGGACCTCGGCGCCTACTCCAGTCGCGTGACCTTCATGCTCGGCAATGCGGCGATCGATGCTGCGCGCAAGCTGCGCATCCTTGTCCAAGGAGCGGTTGCTGCCGAATGGAACGTAAAGCCGGGGCAGGTGCTCCTCGCGGGTGGCTACGCGATGTTCGCGCCTGACACTGCCCGCCGAATGCCGATCAAGGAAGCGTTCAACCTCGCCGAAGCGATGCATGGTGCGCTGGGTTCGACCGGTTCGTACAACACTCCGAAGGACGTGCATGGCGAGTACAGGGGAGGGACGATCGGGGCCTCGCCCGCGTATTCGTTCACCGCTCACGTGGCTGAAGTGGATGTGGATACCGACACGGGAATCGTTGAGGTGAAGAAGATCTGGGTGGCTCACGACTGCGGGCGCGCGCTCAACCCAGTTCTCGTCGAGGGTCAGATGGAAGGTTCTGCGTACATGGGCTTCGGTGAAGCGCTCATGGAGGAGCAGATCTACAAGGATGCCGACCACGGTCGCGCCGGGCTCCACAATGCTCCGTCACTTCTGGATTACCGTATTCCAACGAGCCTCGACACACCTGAGTTGGAAGCGTTAATCGTCGAGTCGATCGACCCGGAAGGCCCGTACGGCGCGAAGGAAGCAGGAGAGGGCCCGCTTCATCCCTCCATTCCGGCCATTGCAAACGCGATCTATGACGCTGTTGGTGTCCGGATGACACGCCTGCCGTTTTCAGCCCCGAACGTATGGCGGAACGTAGAGGCGGCACGCGCCGAAGGGACATTGAAGAAACCCGCCGTTCCGACCCGAGCGCCTGCCGGCGTGCCAGATAGTCCCTCCGTGCATACGGCGGCGGACTGATGCGCGAATACCGTGCGCTTCTCGGTCCGGTCGGTGTGATTGCGCTTTTCTTCATCGCTGTCAAATGGTCTCCGTTTGAACCTCACGCTGAACCGGTGTCCGATGCGCTGCCGGTACCCTGGGAGAACCCCAGGGCCGCCCCTTCGTGGCCTGATGCGGACTGGGCGGTTTTCGAAGAGAAGGTTCGTTGGGCCCTCGACGTGCGTGCGGACACTCTGCCGCTTGGGCAGGCGATGGCCGCTCTGGGGCGTTCTTTCATCGGGACTGCTTACGTACCGGGCACACTCGAAACGGACGGGCCGGAACATCTCGTGATCAACTTCCGAGGTCTCGACTGCGTCACCTTCGTAGAGAACGTGTTCGCACTGTCGCGCTTCGTGTCGGAAGCCGGGCGCGCATTTGATGCGGATGCTGATTCGGTACTCGGAAACCGGGGAGCGGTAGAGGACGCGTACGAAGAAGTGTTGGCGAGCTTGCGATACCGAAACGGTGAAGTCGGAGAGTACCCCAGCCGACTCCACTACTTCACTGATTGGATCGGGGACAACGATCGACGGGGATTGGTGGCGGATGTCACCGGAGATCTCGGCGGAGTACTGGACCGAGAGCCGATCGACTTCATGACCACGCACACGGACGCGTATAGACAGCTCGCTGATGCTGCTTACGTGGACGAGGTGAGGGCAGCTGAAGAACGGCTCAGCACGGCTGGCCGGATCTTCATCCCAGAAGGGGATATCGAAGCGGCTGCTTCGCAAATTCGAGACGGTGACATTATTGCTGCCACGAGCACCGTCGAGGGCCTAGACGTGGCGCACACGGGCCTCGCGCTTTGGGTGGACGGAGCGCTCCATCTGCTGCACGCCCCGTTGGTCGGAGAGAGTGTGCAGATCTCCGAGGTATCGCTTGCGGCCCGGATTCAGAGGATTGGTGGGCAAGACGGTATCATCGTGGCCCGCCCACAGTCCGGTTCGGGGGGAGGGGCCTGAGATGCTGAGACTGCCTCCGTTCCAATACCACCGCCCTGGGTCGGTCGCACACGCCGTCGAATTGATGGGTGAGCACACAGGTCACGCGATGTACATCGCCGGCGGGACAGATCTGATTCCGAATATGAAACACCGTCTCTTCGAGCCGGGACACTTAGTGGCCCTCAAGCGCATCGAAGAACTCGGTGGAATCCGGCGCGATGGTGATGATCTCCGGATCGGTGCAGGTGAGACCCTGACCTCAGTGGCCATGAACCCGGATGTAAGGGAGCTCTTTCCAGCGCTCGCTGATGCAGCCGGACATGTGGCGGGGCCTCAGCTTCGGAATTCAGGCACGATCGGCGGAAACCTGTGCTTGGACACCCGCTGCACGTACTACAATCAGACTGAATTCTGGCGTGACGCGCTCGGGTACTGCCTCAAGAAGAACGGGACGGTTTGTCACGTCACGAAAACTGGAACGAAGTGTGTGGCGGCCCACTCGGCTGACACACCGCCAGTTCTGACGATGCTGGATGCGGTTGCGACGCTTGTGGGTCCGGAGGGACCTAGAGACATGCCGGTGCGCGATTTCTTCCTAGCCGACGGGATCATCAACACCCGACGTGCTCCGGAAGAGATCCTCACGGAGGTTCGTGTCCCGATCGCATCTGCGCAGCGCAGACAGGCCTATGTCAAGCTTAGGCAACGAAAGTCGATCGACTTCCCGCTGCTGACCGTAGCAATCGCTGCTGACCTTGATGGCGATGGGACTGTGAAGAGCATCGAAGGTGTCGTCACGGCATTGGGGTCGCGCCCGAGGGTGCTGACGGGTTGGTCGGAGGCGGAGGGCCGAAGGCTCGATGCCGAGGTGATCGACGAGCTCGCGGTGCGTGCCCACAAGCAGTGCCACCCGCTCGAGAACATCATTGTCGATCCTGAGTGGAGACGGGCAATGGTGCCGGTGTACGTTCGCCGTGCTCTGGAGCAGTTGGGCGCCTAGTGGCCCCCTACATACTCGCAGCGCTTTTCCTCGTCGTGATCGATCGCGTGTCACTCAGCATCCTGACACCGGTTCCGCGCGCCCCTGATCGGACCGTGCCCGAGACCGGAGTCGATCACGAGGACCTGATCATTCGGTCGGGGGATCACGATCTCGGTGCGTGGTTACTCAAGCCGACTGGTGAACCGCACCGTCCGCTCGTTCTTCTGGCTCACGGGTGGGGCGCGAACTACTCGCTGCTATTGCAGCTTGCGGAGCCTCTCGTGTCCGAGGGGTACGAGGTCCTGCTCTTCGACGTTCAGGGACATGGCCGTAATGAACCGGTGCCTTTTGTCACGATCAGACACTTTCGTGACGACGTGCTTGCCGTGGCTGAGTACGCCAACGGTCGTTTCCCTCAGCGCCCGATCCTACTGGTTGGACATTCGCTGGGAGGATCCGCTTGTGTGTTGGCTGCTGCTGAAGGGGCCCGCGTCGACGGCGTGATCACCATCGCATCTCCGTCAGATGTGGTGCGCGTCACCGCGGAGTTTCTTTCGGCTCAAGGCATGCCGGGAGGGATTCTGGCCAAGCTGTTCATTCCTTTCTGGTGGAGACGTGCGGGGAGCCGCTTCGGGCCGCTCACACCGAGCAAGCGTATTCACGAAGTCCGGATCCCAGTTAGGATCGTTCAACCCGAGAACGACAATCGGGTGTCCGGCGGACACGCTGAGGCACTCTCGTCTGCTTCGGGCCAAGATGTCACCCTGGTCCAAGGCGCCGGACACAACGATGTCTTGGGGCGGGAAGAGACGCGTGAGGTCGTGAGAACGCTGCTGACCCAGATCTAGCTACGTCGACGCTTCACTTTCGGCGGCCGGACCCTTGTTGTCTAAACGCCCCGGTGTGGATCCGGATAGCCCTTGTGCCGCCGCGTGTCTGAGAGCTGAGTCATCTTCCACGGGGATCACTCGGTAGTTGTCATCCTCGCAGATGATCGACAGATCTACGTCGGGCGTGATCACCCACGGCGTATCGAGGAGCGGATTCGAGCGGCGGCGGGCAGTGACTTGGCAGCAGATACCTCAGCGGACGCTGATGGCCCCGGCATCTCCGTTGTTCTCGGTAGAACCGCTCGGGATGATCGGTGTACTACTTCCACTATGACTGATTCCGATATTGTACCTAAGAAGCCGTCCGATTCACTGACGGTCTTCACGGAACTCATGATGCCCAACCAAGTGAACAACCTCGGGCATGTGTTCGGTGGCGAACTCCTTTCCATGGTCGACCGAGCAGCAGCGGTAGCCGCGATGCGTCACGCCGGAAGGCCCTGCGTGACCGTGTCCATCGACCGGGTCGACTTCAAGCTGCCTATCTACACAGGGGAGCTCGTGACCTGTTCGGCGCGAGTGAACTTCGTAGGTCGGACATCGATGGAGGTCGGGGTCTGGGTGGATGCGGAAAACCTGATTTCCGGAACCAAGCGGCACACGAATGTGTGCCTCCTGACATTCGTGGCCATCGACGACGAGCATCGTCCGTGCCCAGTCCCGCCGCTTGATCTATCCGATCCCGATGATGAAAGGCGCTTTCGAGACGGGAAGCGGCGTCGTGAAGTGCGGGTCGCTTTGGATAAGGAACTGGAAGAGTACGACGTCACTTGAGTACCGCTGCACCCTTAGGGTGTGCTGAGCTAGAAACAACCTCGTTGCACCTTGGGTGCAGCTTGAATGCATAGATGCGTTCTCAAGCGCCGGCGGCGCAGTCTACACGAGCGGTTCGCTCGGCAGTGTGACCGATCACGCCCTCACGCACGGTGTGGGGTCACTCTCTTCCAGTGGATTCAGAGGCGGTGCGGTGGCGAAGGGTGGCACCACGGTGGTGGCATCGTGGAGTGACGGGGCGCCCCTAGTTGGGTACAAGACTCTATCAGCCGGTCAGCGGATGGTGGGCGTGAGTCTCTTCCCTGCCCACAGTGGGGTCGGGGGTGTGAGTGGAGACACCGGTCAGCTGTGGAAGAACGCAGTGCGTTTCGCCGGTGCGGCCGGTGGGCCGGCTAGAGTGGGCGTGGTCGCTGGCGGGAACTGACGCCGCGTCCAGCTACCTCCGTTCGACCACCATCGCAAAACCCATCCCACCCGCGGCGCACACCGTGATCAATCCGAATTCCACGTCGCGTCGTGCCATCTCGTTCAGAATCGTCACTGTGAGTCGACCACCAGTGGCGCCGAATGGGTGTCCGATTGAAAGTGAACCGCCCATGACGTTGATCACTTCGACGTCGGGATGACCCACGGCCTTGCTTCGCCCTAGTTCCTTCTGAGCGAATTCCTTCGACGAGAGCGCCTGGAGGTTCGACAGCACCTGGGCGGAAAAAGCCTCGTGCATCTCCATGAGGCCGATGTCCTTCATGGTGAGCCCCGCACGGTCGAGCGCGATGGGCGCTGCATATGCGGGCCCTTGGAGTAGCTGACCGGCAGGATCCAACGCGGTCCACGCCCAACTTCTTATGTAACCCATGGGCTTGAGGCCTTCCGCCTGGGCCTTCTCGCTGTTCATCAACACGACCGCTGAGGCACCGTCGGTGAGCGGAGACGCGTTTCCAGCTGTGACTGATCCGTGTCTTCTGTCGAAGGCGGGTCGCAGCTTGGCGAGCCTCTCGAGGGAGCTGTCGGTCCGTATGCCGTTGTCACGCGCGATGACTTTCTCAAAATCAGGCGGGACGTACACTGGAGTCAGCTCTGAAGTGAGGCGCCCGTCCTGCGTTCCGGCTGCGGCCAGCTCATGGGACCGAAGCGCCCAAGCGTCTTGGTCCTCTCGAGAGATCCCGTTCTCCTTGGCCATCCGTTCCGCAGAGCCACCCATAGTCTCGCCTGTTGTAGGCTCAGCGATGGCGGGAGTCACTGGCACGAGGTCTTTGGGACGGACT
Source organism: Longimicrobiales bacterium (assembly GCA_029245345.1). Lineage (NCBI taxonomy): Bacteria > Pseudomonadati > Gemmatimonadota > Longimicrobiia > Longimicrobiales > Longimicrobiales bacterium. The sequence continues at coordinate 726,591 of JAQWPM010000012.1, read as the reverse complement.
CGCGACAGAGGAGAGAGGCGTCGCCCCAGCGTCTTCCCCTTGGAGGCGGCCACTAAGGCCTTACTCAGCTTGTCGCTGACCTTCATGGGGATGTGCGACAACGACTCCGAGCCACCGGCCATGACGATGTCGGCCTGCCCGACCTCGATGAGTTGGGCGGCGTCCGTGATGGCTTGATTCGCCGAGGCGCAGGCTCTGGAGACTGTGACGGCCGGTACGGTTTTCGGAAGCACCGCGAGGCCGACTTCCCTCGCGATGTTCGGCGCCTGATTGTCGTGCACCACGGTCCCGTACACGAAGTGATCGACCCGGTCGCCCCTGAGGCCGCTCCGGGCCAACGCATCCCGGACAGCGAGTTTGCCGAGTTCGATGGCGTCGAGGCCTGCGAGAACGGTGCCCGATCGTGTGAAGGGCGTTCGACATCCGGCGATGATTGCGATCTTCATACGCTTGCTACCCCTCGAGGCCGCTCGCGATCGATGTGGCCCAGTCGGGCACAATGTTCGGATCGATGTCGAAAACCACGGTACCCACTGTGTAGACTAGAATAGCCACGACCACCGCGCCGATCAGATTGAGCACGAGCCCGATTCGAGCCATTTCACCTACACTGATGCGATCGCTGCCGAAGACGATGGCGTTGGGTGGTGTCGCGACCGGCATCATGAACGCGCACGATGCCGAAATCGTCGCCGGGATCATAAGAATCAAGGGGTTCATCTCGGTAACCACCGCGACCGCTGCGAGGATCGGGAGGATCATCTCGGTCGTTGCGAGGTTGCTGGTCAGCTCGGTTAGGAACGTGAGTGCGAGGCAGACCAGCAGGATCATGACGAAGGTGGGCAGCACGGACAGTACTTCGAACTGATCTCCAATGAGCTGAGCCAACCCAGTCTGCTGGAAGCCAGCCGCGAGAGCGAAGCCGCCACCGAAGAGCAGAACGATGTTCCATGGCAGCCGCGGAATGATGTCGCGCTCGGTGATGCGCATTGCACCGCTTTCCCGGTTCTTCGTAGGCACGAAGAAGAGGAGTCCCGCCATCCCGATAGCGATAGTGCCGTCATCGATCATTCCTTGGAACGGCAAGAAGCGTGACCAGCCCGGGATCACGAAGAGTCCGACGTTGAGGTCTACACGGAAGACCCAGAGCAGGGCAGTGGCTGCGAAAACGGCCAACACCCACCGCTCCTCATAGGAAATCAATCCGAGTTGGTCCTTCTCTCGGGCGACGACGCCTTGGTCGACAGTGATCTCCTTGGACGTCTTGTAGAAGACCTTGGTGATGAAGAACCAGGCGGTGACGAGCATGATCAGTCCGATTGGGAAAGCCATGACCAGCCACTGACCGAAGGCGATCGATGGTGCCTCGGGGAACAGAATCTCGAAGATCCGCACGAACGAGAGATTGGGCGGTGTGCCCACCAGCGTTGTCAGGCCCCCTACGGAACACCCGTAGGCGATTCCGAGCATCAGGCCGACAGTGAACGAATGCGTCTTTTCCTTACCGAATTCGTCTTCCAATTGGAGGACCATCGCTAGCCCGATGGGGACCATCATGACCGCGGTCGCGGTGTTTGAAATCCACATGGACAAGAAGGCCGCGGCGATCATGAAACCGAGCACGATGCGGGAAGGCCCGCCTCCCACTGCGTTGATGATGTTGAGCGCGATACGCCTGTGCAGATTCCACTTCTCCATGGTGAGGGCGATTATGAAGCCCCCGAGAAAGAGCACGATGGTGCTGTTGAAGTAGACGGGCGCCGTGGCTCGCCCGGTCATGATTCCGAGAAGAGGGAACAGAACCAGCGGGAGCATTGCCGTAGCGAAGAGCGGGATCGCATCGGTCACCCACCAGACGGCCATTAAGAGCGCAACCGCGGCGAGACGGCTCGCCGGCCCATTGGTTGGGTCGATTGGGACGGCGAGTAGGAACAGGAAACCGCTCAGGCCGATCCAGAGCCCGAGTTGTTTTCCTTTTTCGCCGGTCTTTCGTGCTATCGCCATGTCGCGCGGGTGTTAGGTGGAGGGGTAGAGCAACCTGGGATGTGGTGTGGGTTGAGTCCAGTTCGGTGCAGGGATGGCTGGGTAACTGACCGGGTCTAACAACGAAGGGCCGAACAACATCAAGTTGCCCGGCTCTTCTTGTTGTCTTCCGGAGTGGCGGCCTAGCGCCCCCCCGCTGGCTCCAGGCGCACGATTGGCGTTGGGGCTCCGCGACGATCTTCGATTGCCACGTAGATGTACCCGTCGGGTCCCTCGCGCACATCGCGGATGCGGCCGAGTCGCTGCAACAGCGTCTCTTCCTTCATCACCATCTCGCCATCCACCGTGAGGCGAGCGAGCTGCTGACCAGCCATGCCCCCGGCGAAGATGTTGCCGTTCCAGGCTGGGAATTTGTCGCCTCGGTACATCATGAGGCCTGACAGGGCGATAGACGGAACCCAGATGTGCGACGGATTCTCCATGCCTTCTCCCTGTGTCGCAGAGTGAATTGCGGAGCCGCTGCCGTAGTTCACGCCGAACCCGACGACCGGCCAGCCATAGTTGGCGCCGGGCTTGATCAGGTTCAGCTCGTCACCACCCTGAGGTCCGTGTTCAGTCGCCCAGATGTTGCCAGTCGACTGATCAATGATGAGGCCCTGTGGGTTCCGGTGTCCGTAGCTGTAGATGTCGCTGAGCGCCCCGTCGGTTCCGATGAACGGGTTGTCCGCCGGGATTCGACCATCGTCGTGCAAGCGCACGATCACGCCGTGATGGTTCGAGTAGTCCTGTGCAGGGTGTGCTTCAAGGTCCCCAGAGGGTGAGATCTGGCGATCTCCGGCGGTGATATACAGGTATCCGTCCGCATCCCAGGCCATTCGAGAGCCGAAGTGACCGTTCCGACCGGTGGATTCCGCGACCCAGATCTGCTCGACGTCCATGAGCGCACTGTCCTGGAGACGACCACGCACGACTCCGGTGCTGGCACCCTCTCCGGAGTCCTTCTCTCTCGAGTAGCTCAGGTAGATGAAGCTGTTGCTCTCGAAGTCAGGGTGCACGATGACATCCAGCAGGCCGCCTTGGCCCTGTGCGACAACCTCGGGCACGCCCGATACCGGAGCGGCAAGCAACTCACCTCCGCGCACGATGCGGAGACGCCCGGCGCGTTCCGTGACGAGCATGTCCCCGTTCGGGAGCCATGCTATGGCCCACGGATTGACGAATCCTTCTGCGACGGTCACGACTTGGAAATCGTGCCTCGCCGAGCGTTGCACTTGGGCGTCCGCAGGCATCGCACCCGCGAGCATCAGCACCGCTAGGGCCACCGTCAGCCGAGTCTTCAAAGCCATCTTCTGCAACCTCATTAATTGAATGAGCTACTGCCTACGGGAACCCATAGGGCGTTCTTTCTGCTGCCGCCAGGGATCAGCGGATCTCGACGTAGCGTTCCATGCGGGCCACCTCGTCTTCATCGACGTATTTGCCCATCTCGCGCCGGAACTGAGCCATGGCTTCGAACGGGCGGTACTCCTTGAACTCTCGAAGCATACGAGCACCGATGCCCGGAAGGCTCAGGATTGCTTCGTCGGATGCCGTGTTCAGGTCGATACGCACGTACACGTACTGCTCCAAGCGGGCGAGCTCATCGTCATCGACGTACTTATCGATTTCACGGTGGAAGACCGAAAGCGCCTCGAATGGTGCGTATTCACGGAACTCATGGAGCATGCGGGCGCCGACGCCGGGAATGAGGAGGATCTCCTCATCCGTTACGTCGTTCAGGTCTATGGGGAGCCACAGCCCTGCGTAGACTTGAGCGAAGGCGGCATCGGTGACATGAGCGGAAAGCGCCTGATGCAGCTCGGACATCTTGAGGAAAGGACGACCCTGCATGATGGCTTGGACGGCACCGCTGTTGAGCCCGTCGACCGCCCCGATCTCTTCTGCAGTGGCGAGGTTCGGGTTCACGAGGCCGAGGTTCTCACCGACCTGAGCTGTGACCGGAGCTGTAGCCAAGAGTGCGAGGGCCACTACCCCCATGAATACAGGGGTGAAGTTCTTCATTATGGATATCCTGCTCTTAGGAATTTTCTGTTTCAGCAGCGGCCCCACCCAATGCGGGGTGCCGGAATGTGATCAACAATCCGAGAAGCCCGAGTTGGGTCATGGTGCCCGGAGCCAGCGCTGGCATCGCGCCGGTCAGACTCTCTATGACGAGCTCCATCCCACGTACGGTCGGGTGTAGCTCCAATTCGAACTCTACATTTGCCTTCAGGTGGAAGTACATACCCAGCGCTCCCGACCCGACATACATGGCCATGAGCCCTTGCAGGGCACGTACGGCTCCTTTCCCCGGCCGGGCAGCAACCCAGAAGCCGAGCACCACACCTACACCCAGGAGTGCCAAGGGTGTCCATTGAGGCGTGAGTTCGAAATGCCCGAGGAGGTAGAGCTCGAGCAGGACGCCGGCCATGCCGAAGATCAGCAGAGCGAGGCCGAGTTTGCGCCAAGTCTCGATCAACGGATCTCCTCGGAAGCTTCAGCGATCACGATGGCCGAACGTTCTGCCATGTCCCGGTAGTACCGGAAAAAGCGCTGTGTTTCGAAGGTGTCGTATTCGCCGAGGTTTTGAGCCCACCGGTATCCTATTGGCTGGAACCAGAGCTCCGCGGTCACGGTGAGTGGCCCGGCCGCGTCGCCCGTTGGAACCGAGTACTGCACTCGGTCCAGTCCGGCGACGAAATCTAAGTCCGTGGCTGCCTCACCCACAGGGCGCACGCGCGGGTCCGCGGCGGATGCGTCGAAGCCGTCGGGGAGAAGTCGGTTGTCCTTGGCCCATCGCTCGGCGGACATGAGCCCAGTAGTCACCTCTCCTGCTTGGTCTACCATGACGGACTGATAGATCTGAACCTGATCAGGGCTGGTGATCTCGGCGTAGTGGGGCTCATACGTCGTGCCGTTCGCGTCGTGGTCGTCACCGATGACCCGACCGTCCGGGGAGAAGGCTCCGGATTCGAAGACGGTGTCGCCGCCGCGGTCCGTGACGGTCACGTGCAGCCAGGCTCGTCGTGACGGGTACGCGGTGGGGAATTTGTGGCCGGCCATGTTCCGGATTTCAACAGTGGCGGACAACACGCCGTCCGTAAGGCTGACGTCCATGACCTCCACAGTGGCGGTGGCTTCGCGGAGGTGATCCTCGGTGCGGGCGGCTGCCAGCGCCATCTCTTGGGGTAGGGCGGTCACGCCCAATTCGTCACGGTATCGGTTGAGCATCCGCAGCATGAAGAAGTTGCCGCCGCGGAAGACGTGCCTTGAGACGTTTGGACGCTCGCGACCGAGAACGGCGGTGACAGGCACATCTTCACCGACTTCGGGCATGTGGCAGTCTTGGCACGTCACGTTCTTCCGGCCGAACGAAGAGGCCTGCCACTCAAGGTACGGGGCCTGTTCTGGGAACTCGACTCCGTCTGAACCATCGTTCCGGATGGAGTGCGTCATGAGGGTATGGCACGACGAGCACAACTCTGCCGACTGCATGTGCGCGCCTTCTGTGGGACGGAAGCCAGTCGCGGAATGCATGATGCCAGCTCCGCCCTCATCGGGCTCGAAGGGACCGTAGACGGTGCGGCCGTCGGGTGCGGCGTCAGTGTTCACTGTGAACTGTCCGGTGAAGCTCGCTTCCGACCCGAGTCCGTCTGGAGCGATTTGATGACACGCCGCACAGGACACGCCGTCTGCAGCGAGCGCGGCTTCTCCCTCTGCTCCGGCTTGGATAGGGAGGTTTCCGAAAACCGAGGTTTCGCGCCCCTGGGAAGCTGCCACGACATTCGCCATGGGCATGTGACAACGACTGCAGTTCGTCTCGATGGACACGGATGATTCGGGGAAGTCAGTGATCTCGCGGCGGACCGCGGCGTGCCAGTAGGGGTCGCGTGCACTGTTGGCCATCATAGACGCACGCCAGTCGTATCCGATTGAGACGTCTGTGCCGTCTGAAGCAGTGATTCCTTTATGGCATGCGATACAGCGATCGGCTGTCTTGAAGAGATCGTCCGTAGCCGCTGGGGCCGTGACGGTCTGTACGGGTATGATCGGTGATGGTGCGGCGGGCGGCCCTTCCGGAGTGCCACTCACGATTAGAGCTGATCCGAGAACGATCACGGTGACGAAGGTCCATTGGTTCATCGTCTCACCATCCCTCGAAGAAGCCGCCGTCAAACCAGTCGAGCAGCACATAGGCGAGGAGTCGAACACCACGTCCGTCGGTATTCGTGGCGGGTATCAATAAACCCAGGCTTCCCAACACATGTTGTCGTTGGTTGAGGGAGAACTGGAACTGTGGGACCACATCGAGCTTCGTGACCGCTCCGGACTCTAGGTCACGCTTTGCCGCGAGCTCGAGCATTGGGGTGAAGCTTCGTCCCCATGGACCCGATGTGAAGGTGCGACCGAAGACGAAGCGGCCGAAGGTCTCGTTGTCACCACCGCTGTAGAGCGGAACCTCGAAGCCCACCTGAGCTTGGATGAATGCGTCTCCTGTGAGGGTCTGGCCGAAGGAGGAGAAGACTTCGGCCGTTACACCGTCGGCTCCAAGACCCTTTGTTTCGTCACCGGTGGGCAGGATGACTTCACCGCCGAGCGAGAGGATCCTCCCGACAGATTTGTCGTGGTATGCTGCGTGTTTCACGCCTAGAACGAGGTCGCCGGGGGCGCTCACCCAGTCGCTACCGGCCCCTTCCTTCCAGCCGTAAGGAATCACGACCTCCCACTGCGAGCGGGACCCGAAGCGTTGTTCGTAGACGTAGGCACCTTCTATGGAGCCTTCACCTTCCAGCGCGACGCCAGCCTCTATGACCCATTCGTCCTCTGGATACGCCTTCTCGGCGAGCAACGCCCTGGGCAGGTTGAGTTCCCCGGCCGGCCAGTTGGGGTCGGTACACAACGTGCGGATGTAGCCCATCACGCGGTCGAGTTGTGCCACAGTGAGTGCTCCCCGGAACGCGGGCATCATCTCGCTGAAGCCGCGAATAGGGCCGCCCTCATGCGCGACTGCCACCCAATCGCCGTCAGGTTCGCGCGCCGCGAAGTCGCAGTCGGTGAAGTCAGGCATCTCTTCGGCGAATGCGAGCAAGGACGGCTCCACCCCGCGGCCGTCGACGCCGTGGCAATTGGCGCATGAGGCCTGGTAGAGCGCTTCACCCGATGCCGCTTCGAGGTCCTCCGGCCGCTGGCCTGTGAGGGGCGCCGCGACGAGTGACAATGCGAGGGAAACGAGCGCAGATATGCTCGCGAATCGCACAAAAAAGGCTGTTGTCATTTCAGAGGGTTTTGAGCCTTACGGGTCGAGGACTTAAGGTGCGTCACCCTAGTAGACGCCCGACGGCCCTACTTCGCTAGATCCCGGAGCCTGAATGGCGTTTAGTTCTCTCGACATCGTCGCGTTCGTCCTCTTCATCGGGTTCGTGATCGGGGTCTCTCTGTGGGCTTCACGGGGGCAGAGCACGAGTGAGGACTACTTCCTGGCGGGCCGGAATCTGCCCTGGTGGCTGATCGGCTTTTCACTCATTGCGTCGAATATCTCTACCGAACACTTCGTCGGCATGGCGGGGCGCGGGTACGACCTGGGCTTGGCGATCGCGAGCTACGAATGGATGGCGGCGGTCACTCTCGTCCTGGTAGGGCTCTGGTTCCTCCCCAAGTTTCTCCGTCTTGGGATCTACACGATTCCAGAGTACTTGGAGTACAGGTACGACGTGGGCGCCCGAACGATCATGGCCGCCTACCTCATGCTCGCCTACGTCTTTGTGGCTCTGGCCACGGTGCTGTACAGCGGTGCGTTGGCGCTCGAGGCCGTCTTCGGGATCCCCACACTGCCGGGGATCTGGTTGATTGGGATCTTGGCCGGGCTTTATACCGTCATTGGTGGGCTGCGGGCCGTCGTCTGGTCCGACCTGATTCAGGGTGTGACGCTCCTCGCGGGCGGTGTGCTGGTGACGGTTCTGGGGTTCCGCGAGATCGGCGGTTGGGCGCCCTTCGTGGAACTCGCCGGAGACAAGCTGCACACAGTTCTTCCGTTCAATCATCCAGAGATGCCATGGGTGGCCGTCTTCATTGGAGGGCTGTGGATCCCTAACATGTTCTACTGGGGACTCAATCAGTTCATCACGCAGCGCACACTCGCCGCGGGCTCATTGGCGGATGCTCAAAAGGGCATCTTCCTGGCAGCTTGGATCAAGCTGATCATCCCGTTCATTATCGTCTTTCCGGGCATCATGGCGGCGTCTCTTTATGCCGACCAAATCGAGTTGGCGGATCAGGCATACCCCATCATGATTCGTGAGCTGCTTCCGGCTGGACTGACGGGAATCATGTTCGCCGCGCTCTTCGGAGCGGTCATGAGTTCGCTCGATTCCATGCTAAATTCTGCTGCCACGATCTTCACGATCGATCTCTTCAAGCGTTATAAGGAGCCTGATGCAACTGGGGCACGCCTGCTGAAGGTGGGCCGAACCGCGACGGGCGTACTTGTTGTGGTCAGCTGCTTGTGGGCCCCTGTGGTCGCGAGCGCGGAGAGTGTCTTCGAGTACATCCAGATGTTTTGGGGCTTCATCTCCCCTGGCATCGTGGCGGTGTTCGTCTTCGGTTTTATGAACCGGAGAACTCCGCCCTGGGCGGCAAAGGGCGCCATGCTCATGGGCGTCCCCGTGTACGGGAGCCTGCTCTTCTTCCTGCCCGACGTTGCCTTCCTGCACCACATGATGCTCACATTTGTCGTGTTGTCGGCGTTCATGGGACTGGCCACGGTGAGATCCACATTCGAGGCCCCAAGACTCGACGAAGTCGAACCCGTGGTGGACCTCAAGCCTGCTCGGGGTGCCAAGTTCATGGCTGCATCCGTTGTGGCGGGTGTGGTCGTGCTCTACGCCGTGTTCTTCTAGGTTCAAAACTGATCCGCAATACCCGCACAATTAGGACACCGTTCATGAAGATCCGCACGCTTGCCGTTGCACTCGTAGCCCTCGCTCTCCCGGCGTTCGCTTCGGCACAGAGTCGGTTGCCGACCATGCCCGGATACGAGCGCCTTACCGCGATGACTCCTGAGTTAGCGCAGGTCCAGCGCAACGCCTCGAGTACCGCTTCGTGGGCTGAGGATTCCGAGAGCGTGACGTTCATGCTCGCGGGCGAGCGCATGAGCTTCGATCTCGCGACGGGTCAGATCACGCCGGCCGAAGGGGGCCAGGGTGGCGGCCGAGGGCGTCGCGGCGGACCGGAGCGTGGTCGTCAGTTTGTCGAGGCCGACTCTCCGGACGGGATACGCAAAGCGTTCTACCGGGACCGAAATATCTACATCAGTAACATGGACGGCACCGGCGAGGTCCAGGTGACCACGGACGGTAGTGAAGCGGATCGCATCAAGTACGGGACTGCGAGTTGGGTCTACGGTGAGGAGCTTGGCCAGAACACGGCTATGTGGTGGTCACCGGACGGAAGCAAGCTCGCGTTCTACCGCTTCGACGAGAGCCCCGTGCAGGACTTCTATCTCCAGATGACGCAGACGGACATCCAGAGCTCGCTCGACATCGAGGCGTACCCGAAGGCCGGGACCGACAATCCACTTGTGGACATGTTCGTTTTCGACGTGGCCAGTGGAGAGGTGACCGAGATCGACGTGCGTGACGGGCAGGCGTTCACGGACGATGTGGTGGGGCACTACGTCTATCGGGTTCGGTGGTCTCCGGACGGGGAAGAGGTCCTGTTCAACCGCACCAATCGAAGACAGAACGTGATGGAGTTTACGGCGTGCAGCCCGGACATGGGATCGTGCCGTGTAGTCATCCGAGAAGAGTGGCCAGCGAGTTGGACGTCGAATCGGCCGTATCAGTTCTTCTTGGAAGACGGCGAACGCTTCATCTGGGAGTCGGAGAGGAACGGCTGGAGGAACTACTTCCTATACGACCTCAGTGGGGAACTGCTGAATCCTCTGACCTCCCATGATTCCTTCGAAGCCGCAGGTGTGACACGCGTCGACGAAGAGAACGGGCTGCTCTACTACATGGCCCGCAGTGGCGACAACCACATGAAGCAACAGCTTCATCGCGTCCGGCTGGACGGCCTGAACGACGAACGGCTGACGGATCCCGCTTTCAATCACAACGTCTCCTTCGCGTCGAACGGCGAACACTTCGTCGACGTGTCGCAGACCCACGATTCTCCGCCCGTGACCGTGCTACGAACAGCTGAGGGAAGTGAGGTCAGGGTACTCGCTCAGGTCGACGATTCGGCCTTCGATCGGCTGGGCCTGGAACGTGTGGAGATGTTCACGTTCACGTCTGCCGACGGCTTCACCGAACTACACGGCATGATCCACAAGCCGTCCAACTTTGATCCGAGCAAGAAGTACCCCGTTCTCGTGTCGACGTATTCCGGTCCCGGGTGGGCCGGAGCGAGGGAGAGCTTCACCGTCCCAAACCGCTACACGGAGGCAGGATTCCTATACGTGACCTTGGACGCCCGCAGTGTCGGTGGGAAAGGCAAGAGAGCGCTCGACGCGCTCTACGAGGGCATGGGTGTGGTGGAGATCGACGACCTCGCGGCGGGAATCCGTTCGTTGTGGGATCGACCCTACGTGAATCGTGAGGCCGTCGGGATCTACGGCACGTCCTACGGTGGATATGCGTCCGCCATGGCGCTCCTGCGGTATCCGGACGTCTTCCAAGCGGCGTCCGCGTCGTCGTCCGTGACGGATTGGCGTCACTACGACACGATCTATACCGAGCGGTACATGTACACGCCGCAGGACAACACAGCAGGGTACGACGCCGGTTCGGCGATGACCTATGCTGCGAACCTCGAAGGGGATCTGCTCCTCTATTACGGGACGGCCGACAACAACGTGCATCCCAACAACACGATGCAGCTGATTGCAGCGCTGCAGGCTGCCGGGAAGAGCTTTGAAGTGCAGGTCGGGCCGGATCGGGGCCATTCAGGTGTGAATCCGGACCGGATGATGGAGTTCTTCATCCAGCACCTGGTCGTCGAGAAGGGTGGCATCGTCTTTTAGCTCAGGTGAAGAACGCAGATTCCCGGGCCGACCTTCCGCCTGCGCGGATCGAGACAGAGCGATTCGTTCTTCGCTGTTGGTCTGCAAAGGACGCGCGTCTGTTCAAGTCCGCCTTGGACATGAGTCTCGAAGCGCTCCAGAAGTGGATTCCCTGGGCGCGGGACGAACCCTCTCCGTTGTCGCTCATCGAAGAGCGACTGCGGCAGTACCACAACGACTTCAATGCGGGCAAAAATGCGCTCTACGCCATGATGGATGTGGACGAGCGTGAAGTGCTGGGTGGCGTGGGCTTATACAGGAGGGTCGGACCCGGAGCACTCGAGATCGGGTACTGGGTCAGGTCGGATCTTGCGGGAATGGGACTGGCGACGGCGGGGACGGCCGCCCTGACGAATGCAGGCTTTTCGATTCCAGGGATCTCTCGGATTGAGATCCATTGTGATCCACGGAACGAGCCGAGTGCAGCCATCCCCAGAAAGCTGGGATACTCGCTAACTGAGATAAGGAAGGACGTGGAGACTTCGTCCGATGATCCCGAGCGTAGTACGATGGTGTGGACTTTGAGTGCGGACGAATACGAACTGACCTGGATGCGATCGATATGAGACGAGTGAAAGGAACACTTGCTGCCCTCGCATTTCTGCTCGCGCTGGGCCTGAGCGGGTGCAACCTTCTTGAGCCCGAGCTTGCTGATACCGGCATGGTTAAGAAGCTCGAGATCGAGGGGGGATGCTGGGTTATCGAAAGCAATTCCGAGACCTACCTTCCAGCCCACTTACCAATGGACCTCCGTATCGAGGACCTACGCGTGCAGTTCGAAGGAACGAGCCGTCCGCATGCCGCCTCGTTTTGTCCGGGCCTTCAGATCGATCTGATCTGGATAGAGGCTCAGCCTGCTGTCGGTGCAGAGGGCTGACGTGATGTCCCGTCGAGCCGTTCAGACACCTGACCGTCACGATCCCGATGTGGTCATTGCCGAGTATCTCTATCGCCACGAAGCCGAATTCGCGGCTGGGTTCTTGGCCCACGCGGGTATTCCACACCGTCTGCAGGCCGACGACGCCGGCGGGGCTGATGCCGGCGTGACGTTCTCTCGGCCTGCCCGTATTTGGGTCCGACGCGCCGATGCCGAAGCGGCGCGCGAACTGCTTGAGGTCACTCCGAACGCGGCGGTCACAGACGAACAGGGCGAACACGAAGCGGAAGAGGAAGATCCCCCTAAGGGACTCTTCATGCCGGCTGCTCGAAAGAATGTGCTGGCTTCGACTCAGAATGATCGCCTTCCGGGACGCCCGTCCGACTCGACTGAATTGTGTGGATCGGAACGGGCCGTCGCCCTACTACTAGGAGTCGGTTTCGGGGCCCTCGGGGCGGGTGTTGGCGGTATCGCTCCGGAGGGACAGTTCGGAATGTTGTGGACCTTGGGCATGGGATTGCTCGGTGTGGCGATGCTCGTCAGCGGCTTGGTCGGCCGTTCGTGGGGGCCGCTTAGATCATTGTTACGCGCCCTGTCCGGCGCGGTGCCCTAGGCTTCTGGTGATGGGAATCAGAGAAGGACAGCAGGAGGACGAGGCCGGGGATTCGCTCCGGCCGACGACCGGCGAAGAAGAGGTATAACGTTCATGCGAGCCGTTTCATTCAACGTCACGATTCCGAGTTTCTTGATTGGAAAAGGGTTCGGGAAGATCACCGAGTCAGCCATTTTTGGCGGCTTCAGCGGTGTGACCTTCGGTGACGTTGCGGAGCCGTCCTTACCCGATGGTGATTGGGTCCGGCTCGAGATTCTGAAGGCGGGCATTTGTGGTACTGACATCGGAACGCTGACGTTCAAGGCGAGTCCCGCCATGGAGCCGTTCGGTTCATTTCCAGCTGTACTCGGACATGAGATCCTCGCGCGAGTCCTGGAAGTCGGCTCAAATGTCTCAAGCGTTACGCCCGGACAACGGGTTGTCGTAGACCCAATGATTTCCTGCACGATGAGGGGCTTCCCAGGGGACGGACAATGCCCATCGTGCTCTGGAGGAAGTCACTGCACCTGTGAACGAATGGGTGAGGAGGGAGTGGTCCAGGTCGACGGTGAGCCGCTGAAGCGCGGTGCCATGATTGGCTATCACGCATCGCTCCCCGGAGCTTGGGCCGAGAGGATGATTGCACACGAGAGTCAACTCTTTCCGGTAGCCGACGAGATGTCGGACAACACAGCTGCCCTGATCGAGCCGATCGCGGTGGGCATGCATGCGGTTTTAGGGTCACGGCCCTTTGACCCGGGCCCGGTGCTCGTCATTGGGAGTGGCCCCATCGCGCTCGGGACGATCTGGTCCTTGAGAGCGGCTGGCTATGAAGGTCCGATCGTCGCTCAAATCAAACGAGGTCCCGAAGCGGACATCGCACGGAGCTTGGGTGCTTCCAAGGTCGTGTCTCCGGGAGATGAAGCGCGGCAGGCCCTCGTGGACACGGGCAGTCAGGCCTATATGCCGATCGTTGGGGAAGAGGTTTATGCCGGCGGTGGCTTCCCAGTCATCTTCGATTGTGTGGGAAGCGGCCAGACGATTTCCCAATCCCTCCGGTTCGCGGCCCCGCGGGCGCGAATCGTCATGCTGGGGTGCGCCGCTGAGATCAAGAACCTGAACCTCACGTTCTTGTGGGCGCGTGAACTGGACGTGAAGGGTTTCGTCGGGTACGGAATCGAAGACTGGAAAGGTGAGCGTCAACATACGTTCCAGATCACCCACGACATGCTGCTCGAAATGGGAGCTCCGGTGGACCAGATGGTCACCCATGTATTTCCGCTCGATCAGTACCAGAACGCGTTGTCGACGGCTGCGAACCGCAGAAAGACCGGTTCGATCAAGGTGCTCCTGGATCCATTGGCCGGGTGATGTCCCGACGTCGACCCGATATCGCTGAGCCGTGGGCCTTTTAGGACGTGAGTAGACCCAAGTTTCTCGTGGTGGGTGGCGGTGTGATCGGAGTGAGCTGCGCCTATGCATTGGCGCGGAGGGGAGCCGACGTCCAGGTGCTGGAGCGCGACACTCTTGGCGCCGGTGCTTCTGGAGGGAATGCCGGGACAGTCTCGGCGGGGCATCCTCCGTTGAACCGACCTGGACGGATCGTCCAGGCGTTAACCCAGATGCTGGATCCGGCGTCGCCATTGTTTCTGCCGCCCCGGTGGGATCCGAAGCTCTGGCAGTGGCTCCTTGGATTCGGTCGATATTGCACCCACGAACACGTCGAGTCCTGCATGCAGGTGATGGCTCCACTCGGGATGGATGCACTGCATCTCTTCGACGACCTCATCGAAGCCGAAGGTATCGAGTGTGGCTACAAGACCGAGGGGTATTTCGAAGTCTGTTCCACCCAGAAGGGCCTCGTGCAGGTCAAGTACGAGTCGTCGATCATCGAGCGACATGGGTACCACCCGCAGACGGTGAGTGGAGACGAGCTCCGGGATCGGGAACCGGCGTTCGGTCGAGACATGATCGGGGGGATGTTCTATCCTGAAGCGCGCACACTCGACCCGTTGAGGTTCCTCATCGAACTCGCTGACCGCTCGCGCCGGCTGGGCGTAAGTATCAATGAGGGGGCCTCAGTGAGCGAAGTCACGACCGCAGGAGGTCGAGCCACTGGGGTCCGCTTGTCGAATGGGGATGTGCTCGAAGCGGACAGCGTAGTGCTGGCGACCGGGCCTTTCAGCCTCGACCTCGCGGCTCGGGTGGGTACTCGTTTACCGGTGCAGCCCGGGAAGGGGTACCACCGAGACATCGAGATCCGTACCGGTGGGGCACCGCCGCTTGGGGTCGCCTGTGTACTGAGTGAGACCTCGGTGTTTTGTACGCCCATGGACGGGTTCGTCCGGTTTGCGGGGACCATGGAATTTTCGGGGGAGAACGACGTGATGCGGCGGGCTCGACTCGAGCAGCTCACGATGGCAGGTCGTCTTTGTTTTCCCGATTTGGGGCACGCAGCGCCGTCGTCCGAATGGTGCGGTTTGCGCCCGATGGCGGTTGACGGAATGCCGATCGTTGGAGCCCTGGATGGCATCGAGGATCTCGCTGTTGCAACCGGGCACGGCATGCTCGGACTGACACTTGGGCCGGTTACCGGAGAGATGATCGCTAATCAAGTGTTCGGCGAGGAGGATGTGCGCCTCCAGGCATTCTCGCCGAGCCGTTTTCAGGGGTTCGACGACTAGAAGTAGACTGAGGTGTGCACTTTGAGGCCCCATGCGGTGACCCCCGTTTGGGGCTTCCACACGTCCACATTCACGGCCAACCGATTCCGGCCCGTGAAGTGGAGAATCACCCCCGGCGTCATCAGCCACCCGCCATCCCTTCCGGTCGAACGATCCGGATCACCCCAGCTCACCCGGCCAATAGGCTCTACGGCGAGGACTTTTCCTGGGTTGGAGAGGACGGACTTGTACGTCGCGATCCCTTGGTAGGTCAGAAACCGCGGGCTGCTGCCTGAGGGTGTGAGTGCGCGCCAGTTGTCTCCAGCCATCACACCCAACTGGACGTGAAGCCCTTCGTCGAAATTTCCCCACTCGACGTCGAATGCACGGGCCGGCGCGTAGTCGTCTGTACCCGTGATTTCGTTGGTGTAGTCGTGGAAGCTGTAGTTGCCACCAATTCGGAGCTTCTCTACGGGGTACCACTCGACGCGGCCTGACACCGACTTGGCGTTGTTGGTCTCGCGTGTGTTTCCGCCGCCTCCGTTGGTGAGTGTGGCGCCATAAGAGAGACGACCGTCCGCGAGGTCGCCTTCAATGAGCACGCCCACGTCGATTGAGGAGTGTTGAAGCCTCTCCGAGAATCGAGAGTACGAACACAGTCCGCTCACCCCGGTGCAGTCCGACACGCCCGGAATGTTGCCGTCCCGTTCGATGGCCAAGATCTGACTCGAGCTTGTCAGTTCGAAGAGATCGAACGCTCGCTTGAATTGGCCGGTCGTCACGATGAAGCCAGGATCGAGTTCAAAACGAATGAAGGCGTAGCGACCCACCACCTGACCTTTCGCGATGTCGATTTGAACGGCCGCATCGATCCAATCATTGAGACGCGAAGCCGCCCATAGGCGGGCACGGCGCAGGATGAATTCGGTCGCGGGCACGCTACCCACAGAGGAGGCGGACATCTGCATGTGCACTCGTCCACCCAACTCGGTGCGCTCAACCGGCCGGCGTGGCTCCACGTACTGTGCGTTTGCCGATAACGGGGCAAAAGCCAGGGACGCACTCAAGACGAGAAGGGCGCGCATAGAGGTCGGGGTCACCGGACGTCTACCACAAGGCGGTTTGGCCCGCGCATTTCCAGGACTCTTACGTCCGTTCCCTCTACTAGGCCTGTGATCCACGTGACAACATTGTTCTCCGCGCATGCGATTCCCGCCTCATGCACGCGCTGCTGCGCGTATGTCTCGGTCTCTACGGGCATGGTCGAGCGGCCGTTCTCATTCGTGTGGGCTGGATGAAGGTTCAGAACCAGGAAGCGATCGCCTTCGACCTCCGGGACAAGAGGCTGCGTTTCGAGGGCGGACTCTTCCTCGGTGACCTCGTCGGGATTGCCGCACACGATGGAGCTACTTGGGTCGTACACCCGGACGTTATACCCAGGAAAAGCGACTCCGGACCCGAACGCGAAGATCATCCGATCGAAACCGTCATGGCTCTCGACCACGACACTCTCGACGAGTGCTCGAGCGGCTTGAGGCGTAGGACGGCGATTGATGTCGTTGCGCGTCCATGGAATCTCAAGCGAGAGATTCGCGATATCGAGCCCCATCATCTGCGTCTCGGTGAGCGCTTCACGTTCGAGTGGCTTGATGAACGTGTCGGGAGCTTGGACCATGGAAGCACCCGGAGCGTCGGAATCGGAGCCACCGCAAGCGGCAATGACGAGCACAAGGGCTGTAAAGATGGAGGTGCGGTTCATTTCTATTTCTGGAGAGTAGGTCTAGAGATCCAGAGGGATGACCTCTGGGCGTACTTTGCTGTTCGCTGCCGAGCCATCGACGCCGATCCCTTCGAGTTTCAGTAGGCCGACCTTCGCCTTCAGTCCCCCAGCGAAACCCGTCAATCGCCCGTCAGACCCGACAACCCTGTGGCAAGGAACGATGATGGGTATCGGGTTCGCTCCGACAGCCTGACCGACGGCCCTTGCCATGTCGGGCTTTTCGATGTCCCTGGCTACTTGACCATAGGAGACAACCTGGCCGTACTTAATGCCCATCAGGCGCTCATAAACTTGGTCCTGAAACGGGGTCGTCATTCCACCGAAATCGAGGGGGAGGTCGAACACCTCACGCTTCCGGTCGAAGTACTCTGTGAGTTGCCGGACTGCTTCCCGAAGGTTGTCCGGCCATTCCTCTGGCGTGTCCGTGTGGTCTTCTTTGGGCAGGCGGCCGAACTCGATGCGACGCACGCCGGTGGCCGAGACCCACACGGTAAGGGGGCCTGCCCTGGTATCGGACAGGTGCGCCGAGTGGACTTCGCGCGGACTCAGTCTGACGCTCCGTGCTTCTTCAGCGCTTCTTGAAGCGCATCGAACCCAATGAGCGCGCACTTTACGCGCACCGGGAACTTGCTGACTCCTTGTAGTACCCGAAGGTCACCCAGCGATTTGTCCTTTGCCGCTTCCGGGTCCCCGTGCATCAATTCTGTGAATCGCCCGACAAGTGCGCCGGCTTCTTCTAGAGAGGCACCCTGCAACTTGATCGTCATCATACTGATGGCGGCTTGAGAGATGGAACATCCTTGGCCGACGAACTTCGCCTCGGCAATGTGATCGCCCTCAATGCGGAGTTGCAGCTTGATCTCGTCTCCGCAGACCGGATTGGCCATGTGGATTTCTACAGTATTCTCCTCCATCTCGGCCTTGTTCCGCGGGTTGCGGTAGTGCTCGAGAATGAGCTGCTGGTACAGAGAAGAGAGCTGCGGAGTTTCCATTACATGCTCGTGGCGGGTGAGGTTTTCAAATCTATGTACGGGGACTTCGTCTTTCCACTTCAGCGTATCTAGTCGATGTGGAGGACCATCTCCACTCGACCGGACTCATCCGAAGATCGCTCGCACGTGTCCGAGTCCTTCGACAAGCCGATCCACTTCGTCTCGTGTGTTATACAGGTAGAACGAAGCGCGCGCGGTGGCCGCGACCCCGAAGTGCTTCATCACGAGCTGAGCACAGTGGTGGCCCGCTCGTACAGCAATACCCTCGGTGTCGAGGATGGTCGAGATGTCATGAGGATGGGCGTCTCCCAATGTGAAGGAGACCACAGCTGAATGCTCGTCGAGGGACTCGGGGCCGTAGATCTTTATGCCCCCGACTGCGCCGACCTGCTCGACAGCGTATTCCATGAGATCGCGCTCATGCGCTGCGATCGCGTCCATCCCGATCGTACCTAGGAAGTCCACAGCCGCACCCATCCCGATCGCTCCAGCGATGTTGGGCGTGCCTGCTTCGAACTTGTGGGGCACCTCGGCCCAGCTGCTCTCATCGCGACCCACGATGTGGATCATTTCGCCGCCACCCTGATAGGGGTGCATTGACTCGAGTAACTCCTTTCGCGCCCAAAGCACACCGATTCCAGTGGGTCCGCACATCTTGTGACCACTGAAGGCGTAGCAGTCCACTCCCAGGTCCTGAACGTCGACCTTGGTGTGGACGGCTCCTTGAGCGCCATCGATCACGACCAGGGCGCCGACCTTCTTCGCTGCCGCCGCGATCTGCTTGATTGGGTTGATGGTCCCGAGCGCGTTCGACACATGCCCTAGCGCGACCACCTTGGTTCGCTCTGTCAGCAGGGTGTCGAGATCGTCGAGAATCAAGCGGCCTTGGTCGTCGATTTCGATGTACTTGATCTTGGCTTTCGTGCGCATCGCCAGGAGCTGCCACGGAACGATGTTGGAGTGGTGTTCCATGACCGAGATCAGGATCTCGTCGCCCTCACTCACGTTTTCGAGCCCCCAAGCTGTAGAGACGAGGTTGATGGCCTCTGTGGTACCGCGTGTCCATACGATCTCGGCCGGCTCCTCCGCGTTGATCCACTTCGCGACTTTTCCGCGAGCCTCTTCGTACGCCACGGTCGCCCGACGGGAGAGCTCATGAATACCGCGATGCACGTTCGCATTGTCGTGCTCGTAGTAGTCACTCAGCGCCTTGAGCACTGCCTTCGGCTTCTGTGACGTTGCCGCGCTGTCTAGGTAGACGAGCGGTTTCCCGTTGACCTTCTGCTCGAGCGCGGGGAATTCGCGGCGAATGCGCGTGTGGTCGAGTGCGGCCATATATGACGTCCTGTGGAGGCTACTCCACGTCAATGAAGATGTCGCCGTCCCGGACTTCTACCGGGAAGGACTTCACAGGCCGGATCGCCGGCAGTGTCTTGTTCTTGCCGCTCGTGCAATCGAAGCGCGCCCCGTGATACGGGCATACGACATCGGTGCCCTCGAGTTCTCCGTCAGAGAGGGGGAGAGCCTCGTGGGAGCACTCGTCACGGAGGGCGTAGATGTCGCCTTCCACGTTCGCGAGGACGACGGGTGTCGCGCCTGCCATCACACCCTTGAGCATTCCGATCGCAACGTCACCGTCTGCGGCGACACGCACCCAGTCAGCCATGGATCAGCCTTGATGCGCGAGCTTGTGCTCGATCACGCGGGATACCTTCTCTACCACGCCACCCAGCGGAAGCTTGGACAGCACCTCACCCAAGAAGCCCAGCACGACTAGGCGCTCTGCCTGAACGAGCGGGAGCCCACGGCTCATGAGGTAGAACTTGGCCTCCGCGTCGAGTTCGCCGATGGTCGCGCCGTGCGAACACTTCACGTCGTCCGCCTCGATTTCGAGGTTCGGGAGCGAGTCCGCGCGTGCGTTGGGCGAAAGCAGGAGGTTCCTGTTCGTCTGGTATGCGTCCGTCCCTTGGGCACCCGGATACACCCGAATGATACCACGGAAAACAGAGTGGCTCGCCCCGTCGAGAGCGCCCTTGTAGAGCAGGTCACTCGAGGTGTTCGGGACGGTGTGGTCCTGGCTGGTATTGAAATCGAAGTGCTGGTCGCCGTCTCCGAAGTAGAGACCCAGCATGTCCGAGTTCGCGCCTGGCCCGAGGAGACGGGCGTTCAGGTCGACGCGCGTCACTGAGGCGCCGAGCGCCACGTTGAGCGTATCGAGCGTCGAGTCCCGGTGCGCGAGCGTGCGCTGCACCGACTGGTAGAACGCGCCCTTTCCGAGACGCTGGACCGCAACGTACTGAACCTGGGCGTTCTGCTTGGCGATGACCTCGACGGCGGTCGAGGTCATCGTCTGAGACTCGAAGTCATCTGAGAGCATCTCGTCCACGTACGAGACCTGGCTCGAGTGCTCGGCCACGATCAGTACACGGCTGAAGTACGCCGTCGCAGGCTCGCTGAACCAGCGCGTTACGCGGATGGGCAGCTCGAGCGCGACACCACGCGGGACGTACAGGAAGATCCCGTCGTTCCAGAGTGCCGCGTTGAGTGCAGCGAACTTTCCTTCCTCGGCGGGGACAGCCTCGGTGGCTAGGTGCTCCTGAATGAGCTCCGGGTGCTTCGCTACGGCATCGTGCAGTGACTCAAGGATCACACCCTTCGCGGCGAGGCCCTCGTCGATGTCCGTGTGGACCACGTGACCATCGATGATGACCATGTGCCCGGAAGCATCACGGTCCTCGTCCATCGCGGCGCGCAGACGCGCAGGCCATGTGGCCTGGTCCGTCATGGACTCCGCTGTGCTGAGCTTCAGCGCGTCGAGGTCGAGTGTCTTCTTGAGGTCTGTGTAGCGCCACTCTTCGAGCTTCGTCGTCGGCATGGGCGTTCGTTCGTAAACGTCCCATGCATGCGAGCGACGCTCTCGCAGCCACTGGGGCTCGCTGATCGCAAGCTTCTCGACGGCCGCTGGGTTAAGGGCTTCGGTTAGGCCTTCCATCAACTCTGTGCTCATCATGATCTGTCGTGGTGTGGGCTCGTGAAATCGGACTCGGGCGTCGTTGGTTTCCGTGCGCCGACCTGCGAAATAGCGATGCTATTCCGCGGTCGTCGTACTCGACCGTCTACCCAGAGCCTCGATTTGACGAGCCCCTGCGGGCGGGCTTCGGAAGTCGTCACCCGACTGACCCTTCCATTTCCAGCTCAATCAATCGATTGAGTTCGACTGCGTATTCGAGAGGCAATTCTTTCGCGATGGGTTCGATAAACCCACGCACGATCATGGCCATCGCTTCGATCTCCGAGATGCCACGGCTCGTCAGGTAGAAGAGCTGCTCTTCACCGATCTTCGAGACCGAAGCCTCATGTCCGACGCTGGCATCGTTCTCTTCGATCTCGATGTACGGATAGGTATCCGTGCGTGAGGTGTCGTTGATGAGCAAAGCGTCGCACTCGACGTTGGAGCGAGCGTGGTGCGCACCCTCGTGGACCTTGCACAGCCCACGGTAGGTGGAGCGACCCGTACCCTTGGAGATGGACTTCGAGACGATGGTCGACGTGGTGTGTGGGGCAACGTGGACAACCTTGCCGCCCGTGTCCTGGTGCTGCCCGTCACCTGAGTACGCGATGGAGAGGATTTCTCCGTGCGCGCCTTCTCCAACCAGATAGCAGGACGGGTACTTCATGGTCAGCTTCGACCCGAGGTTGCCGTCCAGCCACTCCATGTGGCCGTGCTCGTGCACAATCGCTCGCTGCGTGACGAGGTTGTACATGTTGTTCGACCAGTTTTGAATGGTCGTGTAACGGAAGCGCGCGTTCTTCTTGACGATGATCTCGATGACGCCGGAGTGGAACGACTCGGTCGAATACACCGGCGCCGTGCAGCCCTCGATGTAGTGAGCGTGTGCGCCCTCATCTATGATGATTAGCGTACGCTCGAATTGGCCCATGCGCTCCTGGTCCACGCGGAAGTACGCCTGGAGCGGAGTATCGAGGTGGACTCCCTTCGGGACGTACACGAACGAGCCGCCAGACCATACCGCGGAGTTCATGGCGGAAAACTTGTTGTCCCCCGTCGGGATAATCGTGCCGAAGTGCTCCTTGAAGAGCTCGGGATGGTTCTTCAGTCCGTCTTCGATGGAATCGAAGATGACACCCTTATCTGACCACTCTTTTTTGAGCGAGTGATAGACCATCTCGGACTCGTACTGCGCCCCGACACCGGCCAAGATCGCACGTTCGGCCTCAGGAATGCCGAGTTTCTCGAAGGTGTCCTTGATCTTGTCCGGAACGTCGTCCCACGAGCGTTCCATCTGATCCTGCGGGCGCACGTAGAAGTAAATCTCGTCCAGGACGTTCTCTAGGTCCGAGAGGTCGCCGCCCCACTTGGGCATTGGCTTCGACTCGTAGACCTCGAGCGCCTTGAGGCGGAAGTCGAGCATCCACTGCGGCTCGTCTTTGTGCGCGGAGATCTGCCGAACGACTTCTTCGGACAGACCTTTCTCGGCCCGGAAGACAGGCTTGGACTCGGTGACAAAATCGTACTTGTATTCGTCTAGGCCGAGGTCCTGAATGGTTTCATTCTGCGGCATGGAGGGTCTCCTTGGTCCTGCTTAGGCGCCGGCAGGTGCGTCCGCGTCGTTCCACGCGGCGTAACCTTCAGCTTCGAGTTCGAGAGCGATCTCAGGACCACCAGACCGGACGATCCGTCCGTCGACCATGACGTGCACAAAGTCGGGTTTGATGTAGTCGAGGAGGCGCTGGTAGTGCGTGATGAGGAGGATCGACATCTCGGGATCCTCTTCTGCCAACTTATTCACGCCGTTGGCGACGATCTTGAGCGCGTCAATGTCCAGCCCCGAGTCCGTCTCGTCCATTACGGCGAGCTTCGGCTTGAGCATGGCCATCTGAAGGATCTCGTTGCGCTTCTTCTCACCACCGCTGAAGCCGTCATTCACATGGCGCTCCGCGAACGTCACGTCCATCTCGAGCATCTCCATCCGCTCGGTCAGTTCGTCCGCAAAGTCGAAGATGTCGACCTCCTCGCCCTCTGCCGCATGTGCCTGCATGGCCGTGCGGAGGAAGTTCGCGATCGAGACCCCAGGGATCTCCACGGGGTACTGGAACGCGAGGAAGACGCCTGCTCGCGAACGCTCGTCGGCTTCGAGATCGAGGAGGTCCTCGCCACGGAACTCGACGGAGCCTGAAGTGACTTCGTATCCGGGGTGCCCGGCGAGCACCTTGGCGAGCGTGCTCTTGCCGGAGCCATTCGGCCCCATGATGGCGTGGATCTTACCTTTGTGTATGTCGAGATCGACGCCGTTCAGGATGCCGATATCTTCGTCGGCGACCTTGGCTTCGAGGCCGTGGATCTTCAGAATGGGAGAGTCGCTCATACCTGCCTCAGACACGGAAGTGGAATCATTGCAATTCCGCTTATCAAGAATGATTCTTTGTTTCGGAACCCGAAAGCTAGATACGTCAATTAGGGGGGTCAAGTGGACGTTGTAGAGGTTGAAATGTCCCCAAAATCAAGATCTTTCGCCACATTGGCTGAGTTGGGGAAACGGCCCTGGCTGGTGCTTGGCGGAGGTGGTCTCAAGGGGCTCGCCCACGTAGGCGCATGGCGCGCCTTGATAGAGGCAGGGGTGCGGCCGCAGGGAATCGTTGGGACTAGTATTGGGGCTTTGGTGGCTGCTTTAGCCTCCAGCGGGATGCCCTGGGAGGAGATGCGCGAACACGCCCTAGCGGTCACGCGAGACGACATCGTCCGGCTCAATCGCCGCGCTGCTTGGATCAACGGCATAAGGCAGCCCAGCGTTTTCAAGGGCGAGGCTCTGATGGATTTCTTTGAAGAGTTACTTCCCAATGACGGTTGGGACGCGCTCAGCATCCCCGTGCTGATCAACGCGGTGGACCTCCAGGACGGCTCTACTGAGTGGTTCGGGCCCGGGGCTCGGACTGACATCTCACTGCTCGAGGCCGTCTACGCATCTTCCGCACTGCCCGTCTTCTATCCCCCGTTTCAGACGAATGGGCACGCATATGTAGACGGGGGGAGCGCGCATCCTCTCGCGCTCCAGCGCGCTGAGGACGAAGGAGCGGCGGGCATCATCGGCATCGATCCCGGTGCGGGTGAGACGGGTGATGTGGACAAGGTGCTCTCTCAGGGCATGATTGCTGTCCATCAACGGATCTTTGCGATCATGACATGGCGTCGCCGGCGTGACCTGCTCGCTCAGTGGGACGGTCCACCCGTGATGTATGTGCGGCCTGAGTTGGAGGGATACGCGACCTTCGACTTCGATCATGTCGAGTATTTCTTGGACGAGGGGTATCGTGCTATGAAGGTTGCGTTGGAAGGGACTATCTGACTTCGCTCATCGTAGTCACGCTCGTGGCAGGAATCATCCAGGGCCTCGCCGGATTCGGATTCTCCCTATTCGCAGCGTCTGCGTTCTTGCTTCTCATCGGGTCAGGAGAGGCTGTTCAACTCCTGATCGTCATTAACCTGGCGATCTCTTTGGCCCTCATCGGTCCTCTGTGGAAGGACGCAGACCGTACCGTCCTGAAACGCTTCGTGGGGGGTGCGCTAATTGGGCTCCCGAGCGGATTGGTCCTCTTTAAGGTCGCTGCCGTTGAGCAACTCGAATTGATGGTCGGGGTCGTGATTCTTCTCTTTGTGGGAGCATCGGTAATGCGGTCCGCAGTGGACTCCGGTTCGGAAAGCACGCCAGGGGTCGCGGGTGGGCTGGCGACAGGTGTGTTAGCCGGCGCGATGACAACCTCCTTGGGCATGCCCGGTCCTCCTGCAGTCGTCTACCTGTTGGCTGTAGGACTCTCTAAAGACGCCACCCGCGCGACCACGCTCACCTTCTTCGTGTTCGCGTACGCCGCATCATTGATCCTACAGTTGGTGATGGTCGGTGTGGACAGAGACGTATGGCTCAACGCGGCGGTGTTGGTACCGGTCGCGATGCTTGCTTCCGCTATCGGTCACCGCTTGTCGAGCAGGGTCAGTGAGAAGGTCTTTAGGGTCGGGGTGCTCCTCTTGCTCGCGGGAACCGGCATCTTCGCACTCGCACAGGCACTAACATGACGGTCACAGAGACGCTTGCAGCGTTCCCGCGGACTGCATTGACTCACCGGCCGACCCCAGTCGAGTTCATGCCCAATCTTTCCGCTGCGGTGGGCGGAGTCGATTTGTATGTGAAAAGGGACGATTGCACAGGTCTCGCGATGGGTGGCAACAAGGCGCGGCAGCTCGAGTTCTACTTGGGTGAGGCGTTGGAGCAGGGGGCTTCCGCTGTCCTCATTACCGGCGCTGTGCAGTCCAATTATGTGCGTAGCACGGCAGCAGTGGCTGCGAAGCTAGGACTGCGTTGTATCGTGCAACTCGAGCAGCGCGTGCCGGATATGTCGGAGCTATACCACCGGTCCGGCAACGTTCTCCTCGATCATGTACTCGGCGCTGAAGTTCGGACCTTCCGTGAGGGAGAGAACGAGGCGGGCGCCGATGCCGAACTGGAACGTATGGCCGCGGAGCTTGCTGCAGCCGGGGAGCGACCCTACGTCATCCATTTGTCCGGGGGGCACCCTCCACTTGGTGCTCTTGGCTACGTGGACGCGGCTACTGAAATCGTGGGGGCCGACACGATTGCCAAGATCGAGGAACTCCGAGGCGTCTACGGATTGGATCTCACCGCCGAGGACGGTCACGCCGCCGACGAGGGGTGAACATGGGCGAGATCGATCTCCATCGTGGTGGCCCCGATATCCTTCGTGGAGCGCGGTCCGAGACGCCCCTCCTTTTGTTGCGTCAGGCCATGTCAGGGGGTCGTACCGGAACATGGCCGGCCGATCTCCCGTCGCGCGTTGGTAGCTTGCCGCCATCCCAGTGCCCGCGACGTTGTCCGGATACGGATGTACAATCACCTCTTGCTCAGGAATGGTCGCAAAGGCCCAGGGCATCGACAGTCGCGCCTCGGCAACCGCTTCGTCGAAGAGACTGCGCATCTCTTGGGCACTGGCGAAGTGATTTGCCGGATCGTCTATCGTCTGAGAGATGATCGCTTCGAAGTCACTCGTCCCGTATTCGGCTGAGCCGAGTTGGACGACATCGGCCAGGCGCTTCGGGCGGATGGCTCAGCGGTGTTTCGCTCGCGCTCCTCGGGACGGCCCTCATTGCGCGATCATTCCCGCGGCCCGAGCGGCGTGCGTCGATCCCACAGAGGCTCTAAGCCAGGAGTAGCACGCAAGGCGCTTGCAATAAACGTTGATTTCGACGTACAACTCTCAATCTAAGAAGCCTCTAGATTGAGAGTTGTTCGTTATGAACCGTACTTCCCTGACGCTCGTCGCCCTGCTGTTCACTGTTACGTCCGCCGAAGCGCAAACCGCGACGGCGCTTGTCGCGACTCCGGACCGGATCGAGCTGCGTGTGGGCGAGTCCGCTCAGGTGTCGGTTGCAGCAATGGATGCGAGCGGGGCGATGGTAGCGGCTGATTTCCGTTGGAGCGGCGAACGCAACGCGATCAATTACTCGGATGGAGTCGTGACGGGTGTCCGAGCGGGCGAATACGAGCTCAACGTCTCCACCATAGTCGCGCCAGGTCGGGAGCCGTTGACGCTAACGATACCGGTCGTTGTTCAGTGGCCTGAGATCGATCGTGTCGCCATCGAGACAGATGGTGGTCGGCTCTACGCGGGCACGCGAGTAGCCCATCGCGCGGTCGGGTACCACGCCGACGGCTCCGTTCGTCCATATCCGGACGTCCGGTGGCAAAGTGAGAACGAGGGAACGGCTTCCGTCGATGTGTTCGGCAACGTGCGAGCCGTGCGCCCAGGCACCGTCGCGATTCGTGCTTCCATCGAGGGCGTCGAGGGACAAATGTCCCACGAAGTGACGGCCTCCCCAGTCACGTCACTGGAGTTGCGGGGAGGGTCACAACAGGTGCGCACGGGAGACGTGCAGACGTTCATAGCTACTGCCCGTGACGGCGATGGTGGGGCAGTCACAGACGCCCCCATCTCGTGGACCTACATCTACCAGCCAGATGATTCGATCGTAGCGCCTGCCGGGCCTGCGCAGATCATGGACGGGCGCATGGTTGCCGACGTGCCTGGCGTGTACACGGCGGTGGCTTCCAGCGGACGCGCTTCTGCCGAGTATTCGTTTCGGGTCGTTCCAAGGAACGCGGTCAGGAAGCTCGAGGTGATTGGGCAGGGTAGTGAAGATCGGATCTTCACCACCGACTTCTGGATCTGGGAGGGTGTGGACGGTCGCGACTACGCGCTGACTGGCTCCAAGTCCGGCAATGGGATTTCGATGGTCTGGGACGTCACTGACCCCACCAACATCTTCAAAACGGACTCGGTGCCCGCTGACGCGCGCACGTCGAATGACGTGAAGGTCTCTCCCGACGGCCGCTGGGGGGCCATCTCGCGTGAGGGTGCGTCGAACCGGAGAAACGGGGTGATCCTCCTCGATTTGGCGGATCCTGCCCACCCGAAGATCGCCTCTACCTACGAAGGCAATGGGATGACCGGTGGAACGCACAACATGTTCGCCACCAACACGCATCTGTTCGCCCTCGCCGCCGGCGACAAGTTCGTGATCATCGACGTCACCGACGTCTACAATCCCCGCTATGTCAGTGAGTACAACCATCCTGGCTCTCGGGTCCACGACGTGTGGGTGCACGACGGACTGGCCTATTCGGCTGAGTGGAGCACGGGTGTTGTCGTCGTCGATGTGGGTAATGGGAAGTATGGGGGCTCCCTCGAAAGCCCGAAGCTGGTAACGACCTTCCCGACCACGACCGGATCGACGCACGCGATTTTCCCCTACTACCAGGAGTCGAGCGACCGCTTTCTCCTTGTGGTTGGTGACGAGCGTGTGCAACGGAGTGGTCTGGCTTGGGAGGGTGCCGGACCCGACCACCGTGTGCAGTACGATCCGGAGACTGGGAAGGGCGGGTACCCGCGCGCGACTTCGGGATACGTTCAGATCTTCGACTTCACAGACCCGATGAATCCGGTCCAGCTGGCGCGCTACGAGGCTAGCGAGTACGGCACGCACAACATCTGGGTGGAGGACGACATCCTCTATCAGGCGTACTATGAGGGTGGCGTCCGGATGGTCGACATATCTGGAGACCTCATGGGAAACCTGTACACGCAGGGCCGTGAGATGGCGGTTTTCAAAGCGCACGACCCGGTCGGGTACATCCCGAATTCACCCGGCGCGTGGAGTGTGATGCCGTGGAAGGGCAACATCTTCTTCAGCGACATCAACTCCGGGATGTGGGCCGTAAAGATGCAGCCTGTACAGCGACCGATCTCGTGACCGGCGGGCGGCGTGCACTCCTTCCGGCCTAAGTCCGGCGTGCGAGGAACCGCCACGAAATGCGTCCTATACACTAGACGTAGATTGCCTGTCCACTCGATCGACCCTGACCGAGGTTCCCGTATGACCCTCCTCCGCTCATTCCTGACGGTGATGATGCTTCTACTGGTCGGCGCATGTTCCGATCAGGCGCCCGTTTCAGGCCCTGGCACGATGACCGTGACTCTCAAGTCTCCCAATGGCAGCGAGGGGGCCGCGTTGGTCGCGATTCTCGGCGACGACGTCGGGTCTGTGAGTGCGTCCGGTGCCACCGAGGTATGGAGCCAGGAAGGAAATAGCATCACACAGATTGTCCTTATCGATCAGGACGGCGGTGACCTCAGCTTCCGCTTGGCCGTTTCCGACACGACGAATCCACCGGGGTGGGTGATCCATGAGGTGGCGGGGCCGGACAATCAGCTTCGCGGGACCACGGACTATGAGCTGGAGTTTCGTCGATGAAGTGGGGGATCGGTTTCCTCGGCGCGCTGTTAGCGGTGCTCAGCCTGGGAACTCAGGTGAGCGCTCAAGACATCGAATCGGCGGCGCGCCTGCGGGGGCTGTCGTTACCTGATGCCTACTACCAACGCGTACAGGCTGACCCCACGGCGTACCAACTCCCGAATGGACTCTTCCGGACCGAGTCCGGAGGGCAACGGGTCGCCAGCCGAGGGGAAGGCACAGCGAAGCTCGCGATCATCTTGGCTCTCTTCTCGGACTCAGAGGAGCCTCACATCTCTCGGGATGACATCCAGGCGTCGCTGTTCGATGGTCCAACTCCGTACGGGACGATCACCGAGGCGTACCATGAAATGTCAGGCGGGGCGCTGACCGTGACGGGTGAGGTGTTCCCCTGGGTCCGCACGTCGAACACCATGGACTCCATCGTCGGGACTGGAAACGGGCTGGGAGGAGATGCGGACCTGGGGAGTTACTTGGTCGAGGCGCTGACGCTCACGGACCCGAACGTGGACTTCGGCGAATACGACAGTGACGGCCCGGACGGGATCCCGAACAGCGGGGACGACGACGGGATTGTTGATGCCGTCACCTTCGAGTTCCTCGAGATTGCGGGCTCGTGCGGAGGTCCGTCGATCTGGCCCCACCGTTGGAGTATCAACGGAGCGACGGGTCAGGGTGGCCCCTATGTCACTGACGACCCAGGTGCGAACGGCAGCCTGATCGAGATCAATGGATACATCACGCAGAGTGTCGCGGACTGCACAGGGGAGAGTGTTCAGTCCGCCAACGTGATCTCGCACGAGTACGGCCATGTTCTCGGGCTTCCCGACTACTACCACCCCACGGGGGATGGGGCATTGGGGCGGCGATGGGTTCTAGGGTGTTGGTCGCTGATGGCCGCTGGCTCATGGGGATGTGGCCCGGTCGCAGATCGTGCCGAGCCTTTCGGGCCCACGCACATGACAGCGCGGTCTAAGAGCGTCCTGGGGTGGATCGACTGGGTCGATCCCGGAGAGGTGTGGAACCAGGAGATCTTTCTCGACCCGATCCTGACCTCTCGTGAGGCGCTGAGGATTCCGCTTGGAGCAGGGGATACAGAATTCTTGATCGCGGAGTATCGCGTTCAAGAGGGCTTTGATGCTGAGATCCCGGCCGAAGGGGTGCTCCTCATAAAGCAGGACATAGAGGCGTCGTTCCGCCCCGATCCTACGACGAATGACCCCTACAACCTCACGATGCTCGAGCAGGACGGGAATCGTGGGTTGACCCGGAACAGCCTGGAGGGTGGGAACCGCGGAGAGGCCGGCGATGCGTGGGGTGTGAACGGAGTAAGTAGGAAACTGCATGCTGCTACTGCGCCTCAGCTACTGTTGAGTGATGGGAGGACCACGTCGGTGACGATTCACGAGATCTCAGTGGAGAACGGTCGTGCACGGATCGTTCTCTCCACCGGGGAAACCCCTCTGATCGTCACGCCAGAAGCACCGCTCGAGGTGGAGGCGGTCAAGTCGTTCCTCCGGTTCATCCGTATCGCCGGGGGAAGGCAGCCCTATACGGTCACGGGGAACGCCCCGTCGACGATGACGCTGTCTGCGAACGGTGACGAGGTGTTCGTTGGAGGTTTCGTGACTGAAGCGGGCCCTCATGACCTGACCATCCGCGTGCAGGACGCCGGGGGTCTCATCTCGCAGGATATTTCGGTACAGCTGAACACAACGCCGTGGAATCCTGTGTTCGAGCAGATCATGCAGCCCTTCCTGCTCACTGATGTCGATCAGCTTTCCCCTGGTGAGAAGCACTACATCGATCAGCTGGGGAACGACAATGGTCGCTACGACGTGGGTGACCTGCGGAAGTGGATCCGGGAGAACGGCACAGGCGGTTCCTGAGTCAAGCCGCACCAAAAAGACCCCCGCCCAGCCGTAGCCAGACGGGGGCCGCATCGGACCCACATGGTGAGGTGCGTGTCATTTATATGAATCCGATGTTGGTTGTGTCTGCGGCCACGCTGCCGGAGCCCGCTCCGCCGCCTCGACGGCGCTGCATGCGTACTGCACCCCCAGGAGCTCGACCCGAGCGCTGATCCCGAACACCCTGGCCGCGATGCGCTCCGGCACCCTGGCCCCCGGGACCGCGCCGCCCCTGCATCGCCGGGTGCTGGCGATTCTGACCCCTCATGCCCTGCTGGCCACGAACGCCGCGTTGGCGTGACATGCCTTGGCCTTGCCCGCCGCGGCGCATGCCTGCGGCGACACCCGCTCGGAAGGCGCGACCGCGCTGGCTAGCCTGCTCAAGGGTTTCGCGTTGTGCGTCGGTCAGGAGCGATTCGATCTGAGTCCGGTGGGCCTCTGCGACTCCCTTGGTTTCGTCTCTGCGCCCCTCCATGGCGGCCATGAAATCGCTTCTTTCTATTTGGCCCGCAGCGAGCTGAGATTGCAGTTCGGATATCTGAGCCATGGCGGCGGTCCGGCGCGCCACGCTCGTAGAGCGGAGCGCGTCGAGCTGCGCCAGTTGATTGTCTGTGAGTTCGAGACGCTCGCGCATTTGCATGATCCTCTCCACACCCCCGCGTTGCCCTCTATCCGCACCCATTTGTGCGCCTCGTCGTCCCTGTTGGGCTGTGAGGTCAGCTGCTCCGGTTGCCATCACCGTTGCCAGAACCAGAAGCCCTCCCACCGTCTTTTTCATTGTTCTCATCCCGTTAGCGCACCTCTGGCGAGGTCACCTCCGGCCTCGCTCTGAACATTGGAGGAGGGGAAGGGCGGGTTCGTTAAATCGACTCTGGGGACGAGCTAGGACGCGGCGGCGGCCTGTGTCGGTGATGCCTTCACGACACAACGCCTCGAGAGAAAGGAAACCGCCGACTGTATCGAGGAACGGTATGGCTGATCGCGCTCTGCCTCGCGCCACGGGACGGCGTGCTAGACTTCAGCCAAGACTTCGATAAGAGCGTCACCCACCGTTTTGAGGTCGGTTTCACTGATCACGAGCGGCGGCAGCAACCGCACGACGTTCTTCCCCGCTGTGAGCGCCAGGATCCCACGCTCTTGAAGCGCAGCCAGGCATGGACGCGCGGTCGTTCGCACCTGAATGCCGATCATCAGACCGATCTGGCGAACCTCCCGCAGCCCTGCTGGGGCAGTCTCGCGCAGGCGGGCAGCAAGTGCATCTCCGTTGCGTGCGGCGCTGGCTATGATCTGCCCGTCGCTCAGGGCTTCGAGCGTCGCGATCCCGGCGGCGCAAGCGAGCGGGTTGCCGCCGAACGTGGAGCCGTGCGCTCCCGGGTATCAACCTGGCGGAGTTGGCCTCGACGACTCGTGAGTTCCACATCTACATTGAGGAAAAGGATGTGATGCTCGCGCTCGACTCGTTATACGGTGCCTTCGGGAGCAGGAGAGGAAACCCAACCGAAGTCTAGCGTCAGATTGCGACGTTCACCCCGTTCCGGCCGCTGGGTGCTCCGCCGTGACCGACGCCGAGACCGCCCGAGCCACGCCGATGCCGTCCATGGCCGCGCTCATGATGCCCCCCGCATATCCGGCCCCCTCTCCGCAGGGGTAGAGTCCATCGAGGTCGGGGCTGGTGAGGCTCTCGCGATCTCGGGGTACGCGCACAGGTGAGCTCGTTCGCGACTCGACGCCGACGAGTACGGCCTCCTCGCTCGCATAGCCCCGCATCCGCTTTTCGAAGACTTTCAGCGCGCGGCGCATACGGTCCGCCAGTCCCAGCCCGACCAAGTCCAGTACGTCTCCGACGTTGGCGGCCTCTAGCCCGGGTTGGTAGCTCGTGTTCGGGACGGTGGTGGAACCCCGTCCTGCCAAGAAGTCGGTGGCTCGGGTGGCCGGCGCGCGCAGGCCGCCGCCGCCCGCCTCCCACGCCGTCTCTTCAATGCGTCGCTGAAGTTCGACGCCCGCCAACGGTCCCTTGAAGCCAGCCCTCAGTGTATCCGCAACCTCGATGCCGACCACCAATCCAGAATTCGCAAAGGGCGAGTCGCGCCGGGAGAGGCTCATGCCGTTGAGCACCAACTCGCCAGGGCTCGTCGAGGCCGGAACGAGGAACCCGCCGGGGCACATGCAGAAGCTGAACACGCCGCGTCCCGATTCCGTGAACGCCAGCTTGTAGGCTGCGTTGGGTAACTTTGGATGATCCGCGTGGCGGCCGTACTGAATGCGATTGATGTAGGGTTGAGGGTGTTCGATGCGCACACCCAACGCGAACGCCTTCGGTTCCAGTGAAACTCCGGCGTCGAGAAGCATACGGTGGACGTCCCGGGCCGAATGTCCGGTGGCGAGCACAACGGCGTCGGCGCCCAGTTCTTCCCCAGATTCGATCCGCACTCCGCACGCCAGGCGACGTGCCCCCTGCTCCCGCGTCAGCAAGCCCACCACGCGTGTGCCGAAGCGAAAGGTCACACCGTGACGCTCTAGGTGCTCTCGGATCGAGGTCACGACCTTGGGCAGCTTGTTGCTGCCGATGTGGGGGCGTGCATCTGTCAGGATCGACTCGGGCGCCCCGTGCAGCGCCAGTACTTCGAGCACGTCACGACAGTCGCCGCGTTTGTGGGACCGCGTGTAGAGCTTGCCGTCGCTGTACGTCCCTGCACCGCCCTCGCCAAAGCAATAGTTGCTGTCCTGGTCCACGACCCCGAGCTGGTTCAATCCCCTCAGGTCCCGGCGGCGGGGCTGAACTGTTTTGCCTCGGTCCAGCACCGTACAGCCGATGCCGCGACGCGCGAGTTCGTAGGCACAGAACAAGCCCGCGGGCCCGTCTCCGACGACGATCACCCGGCCCAGGCGGTCCACGTCGACGGGATGGGGGGCGCCCATCTCCCGCGGCGCCGGGTCCCGCTCCAGCAAGAGTCGGAACACGACTTTGCCGTGTCGTGCGTCGATCGATCGCTTGCGGAGGGCGAGTCGGGGAACGTCGTCCAGCTCGCAGCCGAGCCGTCGTGCCGCCTTCCGGCGTATGGCCTCGTCGTCGTCCGCCTCGTCGAGCCCCAGCTCGATCTCGATCTCTGACGGCAATGTGGTCATGGCGGAAGGACGTGGAGATTTGGGGTTCATTCGTTCGGGCACTTCTGCGGGGCCTCAAGCTACGTGTAGTCATCATCCGTGACATAGGGAACGCCAGGACGCCTAGAGAGGCGGATCAAGCGTCGTCGAGGGAAGATTCCCCACACGACCAGGGATGCCTTCAGGCCGCGGGTCCCGTGCGCATCAGCGACGCCTTCATGACGCGGCACCAGTCTGCCAGGGAGACCTTCAGATAGCGCGCTTCCTCAGCCGAAGAACGGCTGATCGGGCCCTCTGTGCCAGGTGCGACGAGCGCGTGGATAAACGTGGGTCCAGCCGCGGCGAGAATCGCAGGAAGTTGCACAGCATATTCGCGAGCATCGGCGAACGTGTGGACGTTTGTCCAGCCGGAGGCCCGAGCCATAGCGGCGTGATCGATAATCGCAGAGGCTGCGACTGGCTGATTTCCCGTGATCTCATATGTGCCGTTGTCGACGACGACGAGAACGAAATTGGTCGCTTGAGCTCCTACAGCCGTGGCGAGCGTGCCGAGTGTCATGAGCATGCTGCCGTCACCGTTCAGGCAGATCACCTGTCGGTCGGGTCTGGCCAACGCGACACCGAGGGCGAGGTCTGCCGCGTGACCCATCGCGCTATCCGCCGAAGCGAAATCGAGGTCATGATCAGACACACGCCCCCATGGGCGGGTCACACTCATGGTCGTGACCACGACCTCGTTGGTCCTGTGTTCGGCCAGCGGACCCAAGAGCTGAGCTCGTGTGAGCATCAGTTAAGCGGGCAGGCGATGATCGCCGCCGTTGGTCGTTCTTCGGTCCTAGCGGACTCTATGGCTCTAAGAATCGTGGCAGCCGCATACTCTTCCTCTTCACAGCGCTCGAACGGGATGCCCCACGCGTCTAGCGTCGGTTCCGTAAGTGGAGCGGTTGTGTCGACGTCGGGCCTCGTGAGAAAAGCCCGAGTCCGTGGTTCATCGGGAGTGATGCCGGCCTTCGCCATTTTTGCGTAGCCCCGGCCCGTGATCAGCATCGGTACCGCGGCCCCCATTCGGGAAGCTGTGCCCCGCAGGCTGTCGCCGGATTCCAGCAGCCCCGTGTTTTGAATCACGATGAGCGGCGCGGCGCCTCCGAGCCAGAGCCCTGCGGCCACTGCGATCGCCTCACCTTCTCTCGTCGCCGTTACCAATGTGATCGAGGGATGATCCCCCAATGCATCGAAAAGCGGTGCCGAAGTGTTGTCTGGAATGCCGACGACATGTGTGATGCGTGCGGCAGCTAAGGCGCGGAGGGTCTCAGTCGGACAGGACAGGGTCAGCCCCCATTTCTTCGTGCTGTGAAGAAGCCAGCGATGAAGATGGCCGCGATCATGGCTCCGGCGCCAAGCGCGAGTTGAGGCTGGGTGCCGACCAAGATCGCCAGGATCGCGAGATACAACGCGACCGTGACGGCCGGCAGCCACGGATGTCCTGGCATGTTGAAGGGCCTTTCTAGGTCCGGCTTAGACCAGCGCAGCTTGAAATACCCCATCAGCACCATGGTATCCACGGTGATGGCGACGGTCATCATGAACCGAATGAGCAACTCGAGCTGTCCGGATAGGGCCATCAGACCGATCCAGGCCGAGATGAAGTAGAGCGCTTTGCGCGGCGTGCCCCGGGCATCGACCTCGGCGAACGCCTTTGGAGCCAATCCGTGCTGGGCCAGTCCGTACGCGACTCGAGGCAGCCCGAGGAAGTTCACATTCAGACTACTGATGAGGATGAGCAGGCTCGCGACGACCACGACAGTGCCTGCGGCGCTCCCGAAGACGGCGGTGATCGCGTCTTGAGCGACGAGCTCGGAACCGGCCATCTCAGCCGGAGTGAGCGCGGCCAGGAATGCGGTGTTCAGGAGCAGGTAGAGGACCATCACGGCGAGAGACCCACCGACGAGGATCTTCGGGAGAGCAGTCCCTGGGTCTTCCACCTCTTCAGCCATCTTCGCCGCGTCTTCCCAGCCGTAGTAGGCGAAGGAGATGGACTGATAGGCGAGGGCGAAGCCAAGCAGGCCGGCGGTGGGGCCCGACGCAGACGTGACCGAGGGCTGGAAACCCGCGAACTCACCCGCAGCGAGGCCGGCGGCAGCGATCCCGAAGACGATCAGGACCTTGATGGCCGTAGTGATGTTTTGGAACTGAGTACTTGCCTTGAGGCCGCGCGTATGCAGGAAGAAGAAGGCCACACAGACCGCGAGGGCGTACAAAGAGATGGAGCCTCGTCCGCCGGTAAGGATGCGGATGTACTCCCCGATGGCGACCGCCTTGGCCGCGCCCGAGAAGCCTCGCGAGACCAGAAGTTCAGCCCACCCAGCGACAAAACCCATCGTGGGGCCCCAAGCGTGCCGAGCGTAGACGTACTTGCCCCCCGCCTCGGGGAGTGCCGCAGCCATCTCCGCGAGTACCAGCGTGGAGAGGGCAACGACCACCCCGCCGAAAAACCACATCCCCAAGATGTGCCAAGGATTGTCGAGATACCCTGCGATCAGGCCAGGCGTGCGGAGAATACCGGCACCGATCACGATCCCGACCGTCACTGCCATGCCGTCTCGGACGCGTAGCACGCGCTTGAGCTGGTAGGTCGACGAGCCTTCGGTCACTGTAGCCTCACTCACAAATGTGGCGGTGGATCACCCGGAGTCGATCAACCTTCGACGCGCAACGAATCCGGTCAAACCAGCCACGAGATCAGCGAGTGACGATCGTCGCTCGAATCAGCCGGTCTAGCTCGGGGAAGTTCGCGTCCAGGTGGGCGTTTCCTTCGGAGACGAGGCGGCTCTGGTCGCCGTTGCGGACGCCGCCGCCGGACCCTTCACCGTATCCGGAGTAGATCGAGTCGACCACGGTCCCCATGCCTCGCGTGACTCGACCGAAGGGCGCGAAGCTGCCAGCGTCGAGGCGCGAGTTGTCGACCATGTTGATGTAGATCTGAGTGGCTCGCGTGCGGGGTTCCGTGAAGGCGTAGGCGATCGTGCCCCTCACGTTGCTGGCCACCACCGTGTCGTCGGGCATGCCGCGTTCGTACCACACCGCGTCGACCTCCGGATCGCCTGAGACTCCCCACTGGGTGATGAAGTCCGGGACCACTCGATGGAACCGGACGTCATCGTAGTACCCGTGCCGGATCAGGTTGTAGAAGCGGTCCGCGCCGACGGGCGCCCATTCACGGATGACTTCGATGACGAAGGGGCCGCGCGTGGTTTCGAGGTGGGCTTCGAAGGTGTCGGGGGCCGGTTCGGACCAGGCGGGGTGGGTGGGGTCGAGGAGGACGGCGCGGTGGTCGGGGGCAGATGCGGGCGGAATCTGGTCGGTATTCGGTGGATCGATGGCGTCCCCACCATCCCCGTTACAGGCCGCGATGATCAATACGGCAGCCAGGGCTAGCGGAGCTTTAATCCTGTCGAACCATGAGAATCGGCAGCTCTCAGTGTCGTTTTGGCGGAGGATCGGGTCTGTCATGGCCGCTGCACTAAAGGACCACCGCAAACACACGCACCTGTCCGCCTGACCCACCTTCGATCTTGATGGGTGCGACGATCAGGTAGGCGCCCGACTCGGGCAGCGCACTCATGTCGGCCAGGTTCTCAAGGTGGAATCCGCCCGACCCGTTCACCACGCCGTGCGTAGGGAAGCTGTTCGCGTTCCCTGGATCCACACTGCCGGTGTCGACCCCGATACCAGCGATGTCTCGCTCGCTGATCAAGAACTCCGCGGCCTCGACGGAAAATCCAGGAAAGTGGAGGTGCCCGTCCTCACCGCGATTGTAGTAGGCATCACCCTGCGTCCATCGTTCGGGCCAGCCGGATCGCATCAAGACGATGGCGCCCGTCGGGATCGCTCCATGAGCGGACTCCCAAGCTTCGATATCAGCGACGCTCACAGCGTAGTCCTCATCTGCCTTTGCTTGAGCCGTCACGTCGATGACCACCGCTGGGCCGAAGAGTTCGGACGTCCGTACGAGATCGACTGATGCCAGTCCCTTGCCGCCGTGCACGGGTGCGTCGAAGTGTGTGCCGAAGTGTTCGGGTACCGCGTAGGCCGCCATGGACGGAGCGCCGTCGTCATGAGCGGACAATGTGTCGTGCAGGAACGGACTCGTAGGAGACCCGGGCCAATACGGTGCCTCAGCGCTCACGGCGTGCGTGAGGTCGACCACGGTCATGTCGTCTGCAAAGAGAGAGGCGAGAGTGTCTACCGGTGCCTCAGGGGCTGCGCAGGCGGCTGACGCCATCGCGATCACGACCATCACGCCTTGTTTCATGTGCTGTTCCTTTTGTCGGCCAAAAGCACAGCGATCAATCGTCCTGGTCCATGCACACCCTTTACCAGTATCTGCCCGATATCCGCGGACTTCGACGGGCCGGAGTGCAATCCGACTGCGGACGGCAGATCCTTACCCAAGGTGGAAAGGGCCTGATACAACATCGGGAAAATCATCTTCTCTTCGACCCAGACGACGTGCACGGGCGGGAGCAGTTGAGCCCGCCGTCCGTCCTGAGGGGTCATGATGAGCGAGCCGGTTTCAGCCACGGCTCCGTACGCCAGTGAAATGCCGACATCGGAGTCGGCAGGATCCGCTGACTTGAGCACCAATTCCGGCGACTCAGCGCCGACCGTTGTGGGCCCTCGAGCCAGCCTCCCCATCGAGACCGCGTCATACTTGGACACGAAATCCCTTACCCATGCCGC
This sequence comes from Longimicrobiales bacterium, assembly GCA_029245345.1. NCBI lineage: Bacteria > Pseudomonadati > Gemmatimonadota > Longimicrobiia > Longimicrobiales > Longimicrobiales bacterium. The sequence continues at coordinate 688,012 of JAQWPM010000012.1, read as the reverse complement.
AGCAACCGCGTCGTCGTCGAACCGCACGACCTCTCCACCTGCGGCTTCGAACAGCTGTATGAACCGGTCTACCGCAGGACTGTCTTCACCTTCAGACCGCCATCCTCCAAACGGACCTGGATGAGCCTCCTGTTTCCGTTCGGCCAATGCCTCACGCACACGGCCCAAGATTCGATCACGAGCGCTCATACGATGCCTTCCTCCCACATCTGCATGAAGCTCTTTGCGCTTGGCTCAGGTGCGGCCCGCTCAAGGACCCAACCACTGAGGATGGGTAGGGCTCGACCGCCCAACTCGAGCGGAGCACGACGCATGATTGCGCCGGCGGTGTTGAAGAGATTGGGTCGTTGGGCCAAGGCGGAGTAGGCCTTAAGTCCCAAGGTCTCGGACTTCGGTGCGAGTCCTGCGGTCACAGCCTTCTCGCGCCAATGGACGAGCAGGTCCGGGATCGGGATGCGCACGGGACATACGTCCGCACAGGCTCCGCACAGGCTCGACGCGTGAGGCAGCGGCATCGACTCTTCGAGTCCCAAGATTCCGGGTGCGATGATTGCCCCGATCGGGCCAGAGTAGGTCCAGCCGTATGCGTGGCCCCCCGTTTGGCGGTACACCGGGCAGATGTTCAGGCATGCACCGCACCGGACACACCTCAATGCCTCCCAGGCTTCGTCGTCGGCGAGCAGCTTCGTACGACCGTTGTCGACGAGGACGACGTGCACTTCTTCGGGCCCGTCCGGCTCATTGGCCTTCTTTGGTCCCTGGATGAGCGAGACGTAGTTCCCAACCGGCTGGCCGGTGGCTGCGCGTGACGTGAGCTGGACGAATCCAGCGACGTCCGTGAGCGTAGGTACGAGTTTCTCGATGCCAACGAACGCGACGTGAACTCGAGGCAGCGATGTAGAGAGCCGGATATTTCCCTCGTTCTCAATGAGCGCGATGGTGCCGGTATCAGCTGCCATGAAATTCCCGCCTGATATGCCGAGGTCGGCAGCGAGGAAGTCCTTACGCAGTGCCTCCCGGGCGGCAGCGGCGAGCTCGTCTGGCTCAGCGTTCACCGGTGTTCCGAGACGTTCGTGGAAGAGCTCGCGGCAGTCCTCCAAGCTCTTATGAATCGCTGGCCCGACGATGTGACTTGGAGGCTCGCCCAGAAGCTGAAGGATGTACTCGCCCAAGTCGGTTTCCCGGACGTCTACGCCGAGCTTCTCGAGGTGCGGGTTCACCTGCAGCTCTTCGCTGAGCATGCTCTTCGCCTTCACGGCGCTCTTGATGCCGTGCTCCCTGATGATGCCGGCCAGGATCTCCAGGGCATCTTCTGCCGTCTCGGCCCAGTGCACCTTCGCGCCGTTCGCGATCAACTGCGCTTCGGCTTCTTCGAGATACGTATCGAGATGGGTCAGGAGGTGCGTCTTTACGTCGCGGGCCCAATCTCTCCATCGCTCGGAATCAATCTGAGCGAACGCTTCGACCCGGTGCGCGTCGAACGTGAGTGTCGCCTTAGTGACGGAGTCACGGACCTGAGGTTCCTCGCGGATCGTCCGAGCGGCCTCATTCCGGTACTGACCCGGAGTGGATCCGCAGCTCATGTGCCCACTCCTTCCCAGAGGAGACTGGCAAGGTGTTTGAACGGCGGCCCGACGCTACGGCGGGACGCTCGTCCTGACATCTGCATGAGGCACCCCCCGTCCGTTGAGGTGAGGACATCGACCTCGGGAAGCGTGTCCAGTTTCCGGTCGGCCATGGCTGCTGATGTCTCCGGGAGCTTTGCACTGAAGAGTCCACCGAAGCCACAACACTCTTCGTCGGCCTCCCACGGCACGACCTCGGCCCCGCAGCCACGCAGCAAGGCGAGTGGTTCATCTCGAACGCCGAGCTCTCGCAGGGCATGGCAACTGTGATGGTAGGCGATCTGCCGACCCTCCAGCCCCTTGCCGAGCTTCGTTACGCCCATGACCCGCACCAAGAACTGGGAGAGCTCGAATGTGCGCTCGACCAAGTCCGGTACCGTTTCGTCCTCTGAGAGGAGGTCGGGATAATGGGAGCGCATCATGCCCACGCAGCTACCGGAGGGAAGAACGATGTAGCCAGAGTTGCTGAAGACCGTCGCCGTGTGGCGAGCCATGTCACAGGCCTCGGCTCGCCGCCCCGCGTTGTAGGCGGGCTGGCCACAGCATGTCTGAGCCTTCGGAACATCGACCTCTACGCCGAGGTGTCGAAGCAGCCGCACAGTGTCCGCGCAGGCATCTGCATAGAACTGGTTGGCGAGACACGTTGCAAAGAGGGAGACCTTCATGCGTCAGAGCCCGGGCCCGGCACGCAGGGTGTCCGTCGCAAGCGGTGCGATGTCAGGCGCGGTGGGAGCATCCATGATTTCAAAGACAGCAGAGTTCCCTCCGTCGTGGGCAAGTCGGTAGCGCTCATCGCTTAACAGATAGAGCGAGAAGCGTGGGTTCCGAAAGGGCTCCACAATCACCCAGCGCGCACCGAAATGGTCGCGCAGCACTTCGTGCGTATCGGTGGCTAGTCCTGCATTGCACGGGAACGCATCGCATGTCCACTCGACGTTGATGTCTGCCGAGATATAGAAGTACTCCCAATAGAACCGCGGCTCGTGAACAAATTGGAAGATTGGGTCCATTCCCCCGATGTACAGATTTTTTCGATTGTGCGCGAAGAGCGGGCCGAAGTTGTCCCAACGAGCGTGGAAGACGACTTCTCCTGGTTCGCTGTTGTCTTCCACGAACTGTGCTGCTGATTCGAGCGTGTCGGGGTCGAAGGCGACCTGCGTGACGTTGAGTGTGTGCCTCCAGCCACCCCAGGCGAGGTGGAGGGCCACAGCTACCCCGACGAACTGCTTCATGCTGCGCCGGTCGTACACGTAGGCGACGTGGGTCCAAAAAATGGGGAGCCCCAGGGCACCGAACGCGACCCACTGAACCATCGCCCGGCGCGCGGACACCGTGGCGAGTAGAGCGAATGCGACGGAAATCAGCAGGGACGTGAGAAGGAGCGTCCGCTCTTCAGGAGGGACGTCCTGCAGTTTGTTCTTACCTAGATAAGTCACTACGCCGACACACGCGATGAGCCAGACGATGAAGAAGAGCCACGACGTCTGAAGCAATTCCATGAATGGGATCGGCAACAATTCGGCGGCGAAGAGGAGCGGTTCTTGTGTGGCTTTCTGAGCGAAGAGTCGGATGATTTGTACGTTCGCTAGCGCGCCTGCCTCGATGGGGTGAGGCCTAAGGAGCCACCCCGCGACCGTGCCGAGGAAGACCGCGGACACCGCAGCGGCCGGTGCGATGCTCTCTCGGGCCTTCGGAGCCCCGATCACCGCTTCCAGGTATCGGACCATGACGTAGGCGATGACGATCCCGGGAGCCATCCAGAACAGACTCAGATGCAGCCAGGTGATGAGCGCGCTTACCAAGAAGGCGGTTCGCGCCCGCCCACGGACCAGCAGGGAAAGCAGCGCGAGCGAAGCTGCCAGCGACATCATGTGCGGCCGCAGCATTAGGTGTCGGAAGAACACATTTGGCACGCCGATCATGAAGACCAGTGTCCACCAGGCGGCACCTGGGACGGCGTGGCGGTTGAGGATCCAGAAGAAACAGACCGCGAGCGTCGCCGTGAGCGTGAAGGCAGCGAGCCGGATCGCCCACTGAACGTCGCCCACCACTGTGAAGGGCATGAGTGCAGCGTGGAAGCCCCACCACATGTCCGCGCCACGGTCGGCAATGATGGACTGCGTCGCCCACGGCAGCCCCGTGTTGAAAATGCCGCCTTCGGCGTACGCGAAGGCATGACCCATGTGATAGAACGCGTCGAGATCCGCAATTTGCGGAAAGAGCGACAGATGTCCGAGGACGACCGTTAGTGCCAGGACGCCGACGGACAGCGCCGACGTGCGGGAGGTCACTCCGGTGACGATCCCGGCTTGGTGTCGGTTGTGACCTCGAATCCGAGTTTCTCGTAGAACTCGCGCGAGACGGACAGGTCCTTCAACGTCAGGCTTACGGAAAACGCTCCTAGCGCCATGCCTTTCTCCTTGGAAAGCTCGCTACGCGGCCTTCAACTGCTTGAGGTCCTTGAACCGGATCAGCTGTCGGTTCTCCTCATCCCAAAGGGCGAGGCTGATGAGCTTCAGAGTGTCCTTGAAACTCACCTTTGTCACACCGTGGAACTCTGGGTTCTCGTCGTGAACCTGCTGCAATTTGTAGTTCGGGATCCGCGCGCTCATGTGGTGCACGTGGTGTACCCCGATACTCGATGTCATCCATTGGAGCACCTTGGGGAGCACGAGGTATGAGCTGCCGTACAGCGACGCATCGTAGTAATCCCAGTTTTCATGCGAGTGCCAGTACGTGTGTTCGAATTGGTGTTGCACATAGAACATCCAGATCCCGAGCGATGACGCAGCGAACTGAATCGGAATTTGGATGAGGAAGAAGCGCTGATACCCGACGAGCGTGCCACCGAGGACTACCGCTGCGAAAATCGCCACGTTCGTCCACCAGACACTCTTCCACGCCTTCTTCCAGTGGTCCGGGATGTCATAGGGATACCGATGTTTGAGCCCGAAGAGGTAGATGGGACCGAGCCCGAACATCACGAGTGGGTGTCGGTAAATTCGATACCGAAGACGTTCCGCGCGCGACCAGGACATGTACTCTTTAACGGTGAACGTGTCGACGTCCCCGAATCCTCTGAAGTCGAGGTCGCCGGAGTGCGCGTGATGGTATGCGTGCGTCCGCTTCCAGTAGTCGTAGGGCGTCAGCAGCAGAACGCCGATGAACCTGCCTACCCAGTCGCGAGCCTTTCGTGACTTGAAGAAAGACCCATGGCCGCAGTCATGCTGGATCATGAACATCCGCATGAGGAAGCCAGCCGCGGGGACGGCGAGTAATAGCGTGAGCCAGTACCCGACCTCGAGGCTGCGCAACATCGCGTACCAGAGGGCGGCGTATGGAATTAGGGACGTGAAGATCTGCGTTACGCTTTTGGGTGTGTCGGCTCCCCAGTATGGACTGAGGACTCCGTTCCACTTTTCGATCTTCGCACGATCGGGCTTGGGGTGATGGCTCATCGCCTGACTTCTTCTCCAGGTCTGTAGCGTTCTAGGGTTGTCCGCTCGATGTCACTATCGGCCCAAGAGACTCTCTTCATCTCGCCTCGGGCGAACAGCACTGCTTGGTCATCGTAGTGCGGGGAGTCTTCGCGTGCAGTTTGGCCGTAGGACAATACCGTGTACGCCCTGGGAATGTCACCGAATTCCACTGTGAAAATCCAGGCGTCTCCGCGATTGGCTGCGTAACGCCCGGGGCTCACCCGGTTGTAGGACAGTGTCCTGAAGCAGCCCAGGGTGGGTTCACACCCCGACACCGGCAGGTCCACATCGCCACGAATGACCCGGTGGACGTCTCCCCATTGCGCGTCGATGTCGACGCCCTCGGTGGCCAGGGACGACAGTGCTCGCTCGAGTGCGGCGACTCCATTCGCTGCGTTCCCCAGCCCGAATGGTGTCGTGGCTGGCCGGGCGGGGTCCCAGAATTGGGTCCACAATTCGGTAGTGTCTTCGTTAGCGAAGTAGAAGTTCGACCACCGTTTGAAGAGCACGCCGCCCCGACTTTCGGCTGCTGCCGTTCGGTCCCATGCACCGAGGACATTGGCTGCGTCCTGAAGCTCTCGTCGGCCTGAGTCCCTAATGGCTTTGAGCAGGTCGTCCAGGATTCGCTCCGCCATGAGCATGCGCGGAGAGTGTTTCAGCTCAACCACGTCTTCTAGGCTGAGTTTCCGGTCGTTGTGCACGAGGTCCAACGACAACTGACTCCGAAGACGCAGGCGCGGTGCAGGCAGGTTCGCAGCGACCGTGTCTCGATCGAGTGGCACGTTGAGGTTGGTGTAGTCGGGTGTGTCGTTCGTCTGCGACACATACCCACCCGGAGGATTCACGTAGAGCGGGAGGTCGTCCCAAGGGACGAGCTCCGACCAGATATCCACGGTGGTCGCGGCGAAGGCGGCGGTGTCCCCGGTGACTTCGTGGGGAAGGAGGGGCAGTCGAGCGTTGTAGTAGTGAACAGCGTTCCCGGCCGCATCCGCGTAAGTGAAGTTTGAGCTCGGGTGGGCGCGCATGTGCATGACGTCAAGCCATTCATCAAGCGACTCGGACATCATCATCTTCAGGAATTGCTCGCCGCGCCGGAACTCGCCGTCTCTCGGGTCCTTGAGGACGTAGACTCGGTCGTCGGTTCGGTGAATGACCGGGCCGTGAGAGGTCCACCACGTCGACCGGGTATCCGACGCGACAGTACCGTTGACTTCCATGTAGTCCACGGTCGAAGTGCGCTCCGTGAGCGCGAGTGGCTGTCCGTCCAGTACTGCGTGGTTCTCTAGGGTCGGATGAGCCTCCAGTGCGTAAGCTTGGGAGTACCTCGGGTAGTTGTTGGTCGTCGCCCAGCCCAGGTGTTCGTTGAAGCCGCCGATGATCCCGAACGCGCTCCCGATCCGGAAGTCTCCATAGAACTCGATAACGCCAGGTACGCGAACATGTGCTTCGTAGTAGGTCGAGCCGAGGCTGCGCGTGAGCAACTGCGCGTCCGTCGCCCAGGACAGGTGCGGGTTTCGGAGCAGGATCGCATTACCGGATGAGGTGCGTGTACCCGAGAAGGCCCATGCGTTTGAACCGTCGAGGAGGAACGCAGTTTCGGCGGCCTCGTCTTCAGGGGCGGGCGCTGGCGGCATGCCGTTCGATTCGAGGGTTCTGACGAAACGGGCGGCGTCGGCACGGCTCCACGTTTGTACATCCCTCGCGAGTGCGTCCACACCGGTGAAGTCTGGACGAATCCAATCGGAAAATTCGTCTGCATGGTGGCGGATGTAGTGGTTCACACCTTCTGCGAAGCCGGAGTAAACCGCTTGGGTGTTCGGATCGAGGCGACTGAACGTGCGGACAGCTCGGGCGTGTACCTCCCGTGACGTGTGGTCCGCGTCGAGGGCGTCTTCTCCTGTGAAGCGAGAATACGTACCGCGGCTTTCGATCAGAGAGGTCGCGATGGACGCCGAGAAATCTTCGGACTGCACGTATCCCAGGCCGAACCCCATGGCCTTCAGGTCGTCCGCCATGATGTGAGGAATTCCGTACTCCGTCCGGATGATTTCCACGCGAGCGGCTAGCGCGGATCCAGAATCGGCCACCTGGGGCGTTGCGAACGCCAAGAGCAGTGCTGTGATCATACAGTCCTAAGTTGTGTGCAGTGTGGATCGTCTCGGAGACGTATAATCTCCGGCGTTAAGGGATACGGGACCAGAAGGGAAGTTGCACACCAATGTTTCCCACGGGACCTGGGGCTTGAGTCCCAGGCTGAGGGTCTTCCGGCGCGACGTGGAGGACCACGTCGCTGTCGTACTCGACATGACGATGCCGGTCCTCATCACCTCCGGCTATGCGTGCGAGAGTGCCCAGAAGAAGTTCACGGACAACGAGCTTATCGACTTCTTACAGAAGCGGCTCTTACCTAAAACCTGAGTTCCCCCCGCAGGCAGTGAAAAAGAAAGCGGCGAGCCCGGAGCGTCTCCAGGCTCGCCGCTTTCTTTCCTAGTTGGCTTAGTTGCCCTCGAGGATCCTATCGATCTCGGTGGCAACGTCCCGCAGATGGATGCGCGTCATACCGTCTCCCGCGTTCCCGATAGCCGATGTCACGGAGGAGTTGAGGTCTTCCAACGTCGCGCGCATGACACCGCGGATGTCGGATGTCCACCCGCCAGGTACCGGGTTGTTCGCCCGGGTCAGCTCGGCCTCCGTCGGATTCAGCCGATTGTTGACCGTCTCCAGGAATGCTCTTTGGGTATTCCGTCGGTAGGTGTTGATGCGCACGGAGCCGTCGTCTAGTTCATCCCAGACACCCGCCACGAGATCGTCCATTAAGTCGGCGATGCTGTACTCATCATCTGGGTCGTCTGATGTCGCTTCGAACTCGATGAGGCGCTCAAGCTTGGCTTGGCTCATGAGGCTGTTGAGGACCCGGCTCTGCTGTGTGCGGAACCGCGCGACCACACCAGTCGGCTCCATACGGCGCAGCATGGCCTCATCCAGGAACATCTCCGGTACGTGGAACGATGTCTCGGTCAGGTACTCGAGGGCCTCACGTTGACGGTCTTCAGCGACCGGCGTGAACCGCGGGCCGGTGCCGTATCGCTCCTGCGTGATCGCGCCACCCACCAGGGCTGCCACGTGGTTCATGTATCGTCCCCACTGGCCAACCGCCTGGCCATACATGTTCTCCAACTCAGCGTAGCTCTCCTGGGGCTTCTCGGTGGCGTCCAGCATCATGTCCATTACGCGTTCGAGATTCATCATCCCGTACGTGGTGGATTGTACCGCGTCTGCATCACCCACGGCCTCGGTCAGTGCCTCCGGATCTGAGCCCGCTGCGTCCGAGGTCGTGAAACGCAGCCACGGGAAGCGATCCTGCTGGCGCGCCCACTCGTCGAGCGTCGCACCCTCATCGTCCGGCGTGCTGGCATCTGGGATCGACCCGTACCCCCAATTCACCGCGAAGTCATCGTAGGGTCCGACCTTCGGGATGAGCATGTCGAGCGGGATGTTGTCTTCGGGTTGCGCCACGTAGTTGAAGCGCGAGTAGTCCATGAGGGTCGAGACGTGACTGCCTCCCATCCGCTCGAGGAAGCTGGCGCTTCGGAGTGAGTCCGCCGGATACATGGCGGAGGCCTTCATGTTGTGGGGAAAGCCGATGGAGTGACCGATCTCATGTGTCACGACGTACTCGACCAATTTGCCCATCAAGGAGTCGGGCAGCGGCAGAGTCTGGGCACGTTCGTCAAGCGGCCCGACCTGGATGAAGTACCAGGCCTTCTGCAGGTCCATGATGTTGTGGTACATGTTGACCTCACCCTTCAGGATCTGACCTGAACGGGGGTCTACGATCTGTCCACCTGTGGCATTCGCGACCGTAGATGGGCGCCAGTAAATAACCGAATTCCTCGCATCGAAGAGCGAGAAGTCCGGGTCCTCGGCTGGTGTTGGGGCGATACGCCCGAAGATCGCGTTGCTGAATCCCGCCTTCTCGAAGGCGGACTGCCAAGCGTCCACACCGCTCTGGATCCACGGCTTGAGCCAGTCTGGCGTCGACGGGTCGATCCAGTAGACGATGGGCTCGACCGGGTCAGAGATCTCAGCGTTCGGGTTCTGCTTGTCCAGGCGGAACCGGTGGATGAAGCGCACCTGCTCCAGCCGGTTGTCCGGTCGAGAGAAGTCGTACGACCGGCTCGAGTTGAATCCGACACGGTCGTCGTGCCACCGCGGCATCATGGGGTCTTCGGGGAGCCGGGCCATGCTGAAGAACTTCTTCACCGTCTGGAACTGATTGCTCCCGCTGCCTCCACGTCCACCACCCGGAGGGCCTCCACGTCCGCCAGTTGCGGCCGGAGCAGCGGAGCCACTCTGCGTGACTTGGACGTTTACCGCATCGCCGAACGACCAAAAGTCCTCAACCCAACTCCGACCGGCGTTGATGCCGTCGATGGGTCCGAACTGGGGGATGTTCGAGATGAATAGGCTGGAGACGTCCACCACGGCCGATCCGTCGTCGTTGAACGCTTCCACGCTGAGCCGGGCGAGGACGGGGCCCTTACGGAAGCCCGAAATCTGGCCCCAAATCGGCGAATCCTCGTCCGCGATCACGTCGTACTCTTTCGCGCGCAGCACCACATGTTCGTCGTTCAGCTCCCACTGCACGATCAAGCGTGGTCCGCCTCCGAAAAACGAACCCGGATTCTGAAGTGTGGACTCCACGGATCGTTGAATCAGCAGCATCTCCACATTGAGTTCGGACGTCGGGATCTCGAAGTAGAGCTTGTCATCCACCTCGTGCACATCGAACATGCCCAACTTGGTGACAGCATCTTCCGTGATGACCTCGGAGTATTCTTTGGGACCGTCCGAACTCGCCCCGTCGTCACCACCACCACCGCGTCCGCCGCCACCACCACCACGTTGCTGAGGCGCTACCACGGGTGTCGTCAGGGAGAACGCGGCCTGCGGGACCAGTAGCGAAGCACTGGTAACGAGGGCGACGAGAAGGATCTGAGCAAGTCGTTTCATGGTGCGGGAACCGGGAGTCGTTGTGTCGATCGTGCTGCTGCGAGTGCGCAGGGTAGAGGCGCTTTACACTCCCAGCAAGGCGATCGCGACTCTCCATGCCGTGTTGTCGTGCCACGCATCGATGAGGGCCAGGACTCCTACTTCGGCGAGATCCTTCGGTCCCTCGTCCGAGTCGAACTTGAAGAGGTCGGGGAGGTCGGACGCCTTGACCGGTGTGTCGGCTACATACATCTGCCAGGCCCCGGCCTCGAGGTACAGTTGGAGTGACACGCGCGAAGACATGGACGGAGGGACAAGCCAGGTGTGTTCGCCGATCCTTTGCCAGCCTTCCACTTCGGCGGGCTCCGGTTCTTCCTGGCTCGTGACGTAGATATTCCCGGGAAGGCCGCGCAGGGCTTCCATGATCTCAATCTGGGCATCGAGCAGCGTGTCTTGCGGCTTGGGACCCAGGTGCCACACACCTTCCGCGATGACCTCCGCACCCTGTGGCTTCAGTCCAGCACGGAAGGCAGCAGGCTCCAAAGAGGGACGGTATGAGTGGCCCTTCTCTCGGAGCTCAACGTTGTCCTCGGTCGGATGGAGCCCGCCGCCCGCGAAGACCCAGCGATATCGCGCGGTATCCGCGTTACCGCACGCCGAACAGGGTCGCATGTCTCCGTCCCGGAAAGCGATCTGCACACCGCTTGCTGTCGCGCGCGCCATGACATCGGCTCGTGATTCCGCCGCTCCAGTGACCTGACCGGACAACAGCGTCGCGACCAGTCCACCGGGATCTTCTAGGGTAGAGTCCGCGACGGAGGCCGGGACCAGAATGCGCGCTGCCCACCACTCGATGTCTTGGTCAGAAATCTCCCCGTGGCCACAGAACAGACAACGCGATCCTTCGATGGGTGGATCGGCGGGGTGGACCCAGTCGGCGCTGAATCGCTCATCCGTGATTTCGACGGCCAACTGGTAGATCCGTTCGCCGAGCACAGCGAGAAGGCGGTTCGCCCACGGTACTTCCTGCTGTTCCAGCGCGTGACCATTCGCTGGATCGAGGATCAAGTCGTTGAACGAGCCCATGCCACCGTAGGCGTCGAGCACGGTCGGGCTCAGGCCGCTCACAAGTGTCGTCTTGAGGTGGTCTCGGGCCCACTTGAGCCAGCGCGCCTCCCCGGAGTGCTCTAGGAGTCGGACGAGGCCCGCGAGTGCCTTTTCGGCCCGCCGGTCTGGCTGTTCGGTCATGGTGTCAGCAGCTCCACGGGGCGGTCCAGCCAGGTGCGAGGGTTTCCGGCCGCGACACAGGGGCAATCAGGATCGCACCGGGCGTTCCGAAAGTCACGGGCCGGCGCCGCAGTTACTCCTTCAGTCGCTTTAGTCTGCAATGTACCTTGTGACCATGATCAGTCTTCATCCAATCGGACGCACCGCGCGGGCGACCGCGCGCCGCTTGAGTCTTCTCGCTGCCTGTGTCGTACTCGCGTGCGGGGAAGGCAGTGGGACGGATGTCGCAACGATCTCTGTCAGCGTTCAGCCGACCGCTGCGCTCATCGTCGGGGTCGGCCGATCAGCGGACTTCGACGCCGTCGCCCGAGATGCTTCGGGCGCCCTCGTGTCGAGAACGCCGTTGTGGAGCTTGGCCGATCCTGAGGTCGCCTCTGTAGGGGTCAACGGAGTGATCACTAGTCTCGCGCCAGGGAAGACGACGGTGTCCGCGACGATCGATGGTGCGACGGGAACCGCGCAGCTCGAGGTCTACGTCCCGGAGGACGTCGCTGTCTATGAGCCGGGTGTCAGCTACTTCGGCCGCGGCCAGTATGTCGAGTACATCCCCGGTGAACTCCCGGTCGTCATTTCGTCGCCGCACGGAGGGGCGCTCACCCCGAACGAGATCCCGGACCGTACCTATGGTACAATCGGCTCCGATCGGAACACAGCAGAACTGACGGAGGCCGTGCGAGAGGCACTCATTGAACTGACCGGGTACGCCCCCTACGTCATTATCTCCCGCCTTCATCGGGCCAAGCTCGATCCCAATCGCGAGATCGTCGAGGCCGCCCAGCAGAACATTTACGCAGAGCAGGCGTGGCACGAGTTCCAGGACTGGATTTCGATGGCCCGGGTCGATGTCGAAGAGCGCTTGGACAGGGGCATGTACTTCGATATGCATGGTCACGGCCACGCGATCGACCGACTTGAACTGGGATACCTCTTGGGGGCGGACGAGCTGAACCAGGCTGACGCATTGCTCAACTCGCTGGCGGCAGTCGCGAGTTCGAGCATCCGTGACCTGGGCCGTGACTCGTCGCTTCCGTTCTCCCAACTCCTACGCGGGCCGCTGTCTTTCGGAGGATTTCTACAGGGGGAGGGTGTGCGTGCGGTGCCAAGCCCTGGCGATCCGAGTCCGGGGGCGGAGCCATACTTCACAGGCGGATACAACACCCGGAGGCACGGGTCGCGGACGGATGGGGAGTTCATCAGTGGCATACAGATCGAGCATCATTTCGATGGGCTGCGCGATACCGAGGAGAACCGAAGGGCCTATGCCGCGAAGCTCGCCCGGGTCATTCGCGCATTCATGCTCGAACACTACGGGTTCTTCGAGCCGGTAGGCGGCTGAAGTTACGGTCCTCTCGACACGCGGATGAGGTCAGGTTCCGCCGACATCGTCCCCGCGGCTTTGGGCTGTAGCATCATCGCCCTCTCTGACCCAGACACCCCGTAGCCAGTCGACGACGAGGGCCATCTCTGCCTCGGTGAGGATTTCGTCCATGCCGAATGCGGGCATGTCGTCATTGTCTTCGCCGTAGTAGTCAGCGTGCCCCGGGTCGTGAAGCATGCCGAGCATCCAGGTCCGTGACCCCCATCCGGTAAGCTCGGGGCCGCGCTGTTCCTGATTCACACCATGGAAGACGTGGCAATCCGTGCATCCGATGCTCTCGCTGCTCATGTCGAGTCGCCCTTGTTCGATCTCTCGAGAGTCGCTTGCGTCGAGTAGCGCTTGGCTTGGCAGCTGCGCCTCAGCGGAGAGAGCTTTGATGACCCGTTGCAGTTGAGCCACCTGGCTGTCGTCATAATTTGCGATCCTGCGCTCAACCACGCGCGACATCGCCCCCCGTCGGTGTGATGTGCCGCCGAAGTAGGCTGGCGACCCGAATTGTTCGGGGTCGAGCATGCCCTCGAGCCAGGCACGGCTCCCGAAGCCCGCCAGGTCCGGGGCGGACTGCGTGTCGGTTGGTGTGCCTCCCAATCCATCGAGGCCATCCACCCTATGACATCCAGAGCAGTGTGTGGAGAAGATCCGGGGACCTTGGGTGAGTGGGTCGGCGCGGAGCAGGGCCAACCCTCCTGCCGCCGGGATCCCGTGCTGGGCCGTGACCAAGATGTCCATACGCTCTGCCTGGGCGTGTGACTCGGCGGTCGCCGCCGCGTACTCAGGGTCTGCGCCGTCCTGGATCATTGCGAGGCGTGTCAGCCCCGCCATCGTAACCAGCAAAGCTGCGAGCGTTGCCAGATTGAACCGGTGCCCCCATCGCCATCGGGCGATGATCGGCATCGCTGCGAGGACGGTGAACACGAGGCCTGGAACGAGGTGTGCACCCACCACTTCGAGTCCTGCAGGGAAGTACTTCAGCCATTGGAAAAGAAAGAGGAAGTACCACTCAGGTCTGGCGGCAGCGTATGGTTCGGTTGGGTCGGCCGGGGCTCCCAGATCGGCGCCGCCGGTTGCCCACACGACGGCGAGCACCGCCAGCATCACGGCGAGAGAGGCCACTCCGTCACGGAGGACCTGCTCCGGCCAAAACATGCCGTCCGGAGCATCTTTGGTATTGGCCGTGGTCACGCCGTGTCGGCGAAAGAGGTAGACGTGGCCGACGATCATGAGGACCAAGAGGCCCGGTAGGACACCTGCGTGCAGCGCGAAGAATCGAGTGAGGGTTAGATGCCCATAGTCGACGCCCCCAATCAACAGGCGTTGCAGGCTCTCTCCCACGACCGGAGTCATGGCAGCGATGTTGGTGGCGACCTTGGTCGCCCAATACCCCTTCTGGTCCCAAGGCAGGAGGTAGCCGGTGAGTGACAATCCCAGGACCACGAGCAGGAGCCCGAGCCCGAACCAGAAATTCACCTCGCGCGGAGCTCGGTAGGCGCCGTCGATCACGACCTGCATGAGATGGACGACAAGCAGGATGATCGTGGCCTGGGCCATGTAGTGGTGGATGCCCCGGAGGACCCAACCGCCAAGCATCTGGTGCTGAATGAAGTAGACGCTCTCCCAGGCGCCTTGAGCGTTAGCGCTGTAGCTCGCCCAAAGCACGAGGCCGGTAACGAATTGGACGACGATGGCAAACGTCAGAGTGCTGCCCCACACATACCGCCAACGGGCACCACCTGGGATCCGCTCGAAAAGCACCGCACGAAGGAGCGTTCTGGCTCCGGTGCGATCGTCGAACCAGTCGAGGAGTGCTCTCATTGCACCGGGGTCTTTACGGTATGGCCCGCCTGAAAGCTCTGGAAGCGGACCCATATCTCGTCACCATTTCGCACTTCGACCTGCAGCGAGTCCATATCTCTGGGACTGGGACTCGCCGGGTCGTCGATGACTCCGGCCAAGTCGAACGAACTCTTGTGACAGGGGCACGTGAAACCGGGCCGGTCCTTCGCGATCCCCACGAAGCAGCCTGCGTGCGGACAGACGACGTTCAGAGCGTGTACGTCCTCTCCGACCTTTCGCAGATAGACCGCCCCGATGGGTGCGTCGCGGTGGATCGTCCACGCGTCGGTGAGGTCCGCGGTGATCGTGAATTTCTTCGGTGTGCCGTCGTTGGGGAGTACGGCCAGTGTGGTCACCCGACTCATTCCCGCCTCATTCCGTTTGCGTCGGAGAGGGTCCAGGAGAGACGTGGCACCTGACAAGACCGGCACGAGCGCGGCAACGGTCCCGACGAAGACGGCACTCATGCCCGCCAAGAAGGTTCGGCGCGGCTGTACCGGTGGGTTCTGTGTTTCCTCGTCCATAGCGGTCGTGTATTGAGTCGGGGGGTGAAGCTGGACTCGAATCGATGGCCGGCGGGTGGGAGGGAGCCGAAAAACGAACCCTAGCCTGAGGGTCGACTCCTCATTCGGCAAGCCCGCTGGCTCGATGGTGGTTCCCGGTCCAAGATTCGTGTTACGCCCACTTTTATGAAGCTGAGGACACTCCATGTGTAGCCTGTTTGCTGCTGTCTTTATCGTATTTGTCTCGCTTGGATCAGCCTCGGCACAGGAGTCTGTGCTGCTGACCCCCGACCGCGTGTTCGATGGCGAACAGATCAGAGAGGGGTGGTCGGTCCTCGTGCGCGGAGGTGCCTGATCGGTCCACCCAAGAGCCTGCGATGCCAGAGTCGGCGGCCGCTTGCGGCACGAGAGAGGCCGCCCGTTCAATGAGCTCGGCATCAATACCCACGTCTTGGCCCACCGATTTCATATCGGCGAGCGTGAGCCCACCAGTCCCCTCTTTGCCGGGCTGCTGAAGTTCGCTCGCCTTCCTTACAACGAGGGCGAACTCCTCATCGGAGTATCTACGATCGCTGATCGTGCTACTCCTGGTCGTGGACAGGGTCTGCCGTGAATACGAGGTAGGCGACAAGTAGCTTCTCTGGGCGGGAGAGGGGCGAAACAAAAGGGGCGGCAGGCCGAAGCCCACCGCCCCTCATGAAGACCGAGAATCAGTCGGCGATCAGCCGCCCGACTTACCCCCTCTTCCCCGGAAAGGGTGACGCCCCTCGCGAGTCGTTAGATCGATCTCCACCGACTCACCGTTCACAACAGCGCTAGCTGTTTCGTCACCATCGAACGTGATCGTCATGGTCATCGACTTCGTCTCCGTGCCGTCTGCATCCGTCCGCGTCGACTCCATAGCATGAGTGATCGTGCCAGAAATCGGGTAACGCGGGTCGGAGCCCGGAATGGGCACCACCACGTCGTTGTAGGTGATCGAGCCGGTCATCTCGTACGAACGGTTACCCTCGTCGGTGTGCCGGCTGCGACTGATCTTGCTCTCGCCTGTCCCGTTCACCGTACGGTGGGTTTCCTCACCTTCCAGCCCAGTGAGCGTCATGGTTCGCACTCGGTAGACCGAGGCGGCCCAGTTCTCGCGACTGACATCACCGCCTACCTCGGTCACGACCTCGATTCGTTCGGTCGTGAGGTCGTCCAATTCGGCTTGTTCGTTACCGACCGCATCGTAGAAGGTCCTCTCGACGGTTCCCGAGCCTGCATGGCCCAATCCACGGCGGCCACCGGCTCGACCCACCGCCTTTCCGGGTCCTCCCATCGCGCGTCCCATCTCGGCACCGGGTGCCCCGAAGCCGAACGGTTGAGCCCAGGTGTTCACGTCCTCGAGCGCAGCGTCAGCCGCAACGAGGGCCATGTCGCGCAGTACCGGATCATCAATCGACTCGATTCCGGTCATACTGTCGCATGCACTGATCGCCACTACGGCGGCCAGGGCCATCCCGACTGGGGTGAAGCCGGATCGTCTCATTCGCATTTTCTCGCCTTTCTCTTGATGTGGGGTTCGCACCTCCCCTTCCGGACCTTTGACGCCTGTGTACATAAAGATGTTAAATGTGGATGTATGTGCCACATGGCGCGCGCTGCGTCGAGTCCTCACCCCCGCCCGATCTCCTCAGCCGCCCGCAGCGACAGAGCCGAGAACGTCAGCGTGCCGTTGTTACATCCACCGGACACGTGCGTCGGTGCACCAACCACGAAGAGGTTTTCGTGATCGTGTGCGCGGCCCCATGAATCGACGACGCTCGTGCCGGGGTCGTCGCCCATGCGGCAACCTCCTGCCGGGTGGTCCTGAGTCGAGTCGACGGAGGTCCGCAGAACCCGTCCGCCACCAGCCCGCGCTACGCGCTCGAAGTTCTCACTCAGCCGGTCCTCGGTGTGCGCCCGTAGGTCACGAGACACAGGCGCGTCCACGAATTCCAGATTGGGCATCGGGTCACCGAATCGGTTCTTCCGAGACGAGTCCAGAACGATACGACTCGAGCGGTCCGGGATCACGTCGTAGTAGGAACGGAGCCGGGCGGTGCCCGTGGCTGTCCGCGACCGCCAGTCCGCCATGACCTCGTCGCCCAACATCAGTTGGCCGTCGGACCCTCGCATGCGTGGCCCCCGTCCCGTTGCGGACTCCCAGACCCGGAAGTCACTGCGCACGTAGCGCCCATTAGAGAGCCCCGGCCCGCCGGGAAGCTGAGGGCGTTGGAAGTACTTCGAGATCAGGCTGTGACCGTAGTACATGCCCGGCAGGAGCCGCATGGGCAGCTCGACCGTCGCGCTCACTGCGCGGTGGCCCGTCATGTAGCGACCCAGGGTACCGGATGAATTAGCGAGCCCGTCCGGGAATCGATCGTTGGCAGACAACATGAGGAGATGTGGCGACCACGTATACCCGCCCGCCAGTACGAACTTGCGAGCCCGGTACACGATGTCTGTGTCCGGATCGTCGTAGCTCCGTCCAATGGCTGCGAGAATGCGATCCGAGCCGGCTTCGAGCTCGAGGCGCCGAATGAGCGTGCCTGTCTGAAGCCGAATGCGCTCCGCGGCCAAGAGTTGTGCGAAGGTGAAGTCCGGCGAGTACTTCGCGCCCGTTGGGCAGATGTTACACGTGTCGCAGCGTGCGCAGACGTTCCGTCCGTTGTACGGCTCGGTGTTCTTCGCGACCGGATTCGCCCAGATCGGGATATCGGCGCCCTCGATCCATTCCTGAAGCCGTTCCAGCGTCCAGGTCAGCGGTACGTGCCGCATGGGGTAGGGTGCCCCACGCGGATCGAGTGCACTCGGGCCCTGCATGCCCGACACCCCCATGCGTTCTTCGGCCTCTTGGTAGTACGGGTCGAGGTCGTCGTACGTGATTGGCCAGTCCTCGTGCACACCGAACGTCGACTGCAGCTGGAAGTCTTCCGGGCTGTAGCGCGGCACCGTGCCGCCCCAGTGGAGCGCCTGGCCCCCGACCGCCATAGACCGGGACATGATTCCCATCGGGTGTTGGTCGTCGATGTGGTCGTTGTGCCACGGATTCTCGCCGTAATCGATGTACCGCTGGCGAGCGCGGGCGCGCTGGTCCGTCGGGGTCGAGTGCTGGCCAGCCTCGACGATCAGGACGTTGTCATCCGTGTTCGCGGTGAGTTTCTCGGCGACCATCGCCGCGGAGATGCCGCCCCCGATGATGAGAACATCGGTCTCGACCTGACGCGTGCGTCGCGCGCTCATCTTCGGCGCTCCGGTTCAGCCTGCGCTGTATCGATACTTCGGCAGCGACGCTCCGCGATGCGGCGATCATAGCAGCGGTCGATGGCGTCAGGTGAACGGAACCAGTGCGCCATGAGCGCGACCGCGATGTGCTGGGCACGCAGAGGGCTTGGGAGGCCATCGTCGGTGTCGAGGGTTTGTCCTTCTAAGAGTGTGCGCCGAGCGTCCATATCCAGGTCGGCGAAGCCGGTGCTCGAGCGTTGCTGTGCTTCGAGCTGAAGGGCTGCGAGCTGGGCGGTCCAGGCGGGGATGGGGTCCGGAGGGCCATACCGAATCACATCTGTACCATACCCGTGGTTCATCTCAGCGACGGGTTCGTATTCGTCTGCCCAGTATTCGAAGTCCGCCACGGCTTCCTCCCGGGCCCCTGCGCTCAGCTCCGAAGGAAGGACAACCTCTGCGACGGAGCGGAGGAGCGCGGGATCGAGGCGGCGGACCTGTCTTTCGTGGTCCGCCCCATCCATCGGTAACGCAGGCCCGACAACGACGGCGCCTAGCGCAGCGCTGGTGCGCTTAAGGAACGTTCTGCGGTCTTGGGTCATGCGGCTAGTTCCCTTCGGCTTTCAGTCCGGCCGTGAGTGCCCTGTGCGGTTGCTCGCTCCTTGGGGGCGTTTAGCCGTGCGTCAGAGATCTCGATGGTGGTCTTCATAAGGTTAGGCATATTTATGCACCCATAGTCCCATATAATGATTATGGGACAGTGGCTTCGTCGCAATCTGAGGGCAGGTGGCGTGCGGCCCCATACGCGGACGAGACGACTACTCATAGGCGCTCCGAAGTCCCCACTCACCTGAAACGCAACCGGGCCCCACGGATTTGACATGACGAAATGGGGCACGCCGCTTGACTCGATCGCTACCGTCTATGTCAGCGCCCCGAGCACTCATCGGGTGGGCAACGTGGATGACGTAGGACCGACACGGGAATCAACCAAGATGTCAGACTATAAGAGGACTCCAGAGGCTGTGGCTGCTCTGACCCCTGAGCAGTTCCGGGTCACCCAGGAAAGCGGCACCGAGCGGGCCGGCACCGGGCCTTACCTCGATAACAAAGACCCGGGCATCTACGTGGACATCGTGTCCGGGGAGCCCCTGTTCGCCTCGTCGGACAAGTACGACTCGGGCTGCGGTTGGCCGAGCTTCACCAAGCCTGTTCTTGCCGAACACGTGGCTGAGCTCCGTGATGAGACACACGGAATGACTCGCACCGAAGTGCGCTCACTCCACGGCGACAGCCACCTGGGGCACGTGTTCCCGGACGGCCCAGCGGATCGCGGTGGGCTACGCTACTGCATCAATGGAGCCTCGCTACGGTTCGTTCATCGCAATGACATGGCAGCGGAGGGCTACGGTGCCTATGTCGCCCAGGTCGAAGACCTGTCGCCCGACGGCGCCTGACGGCTGAGTACACCTATGCCCTCCGTTGACACATTCCAGTTCGACAACAGTTATGCGGCCGAACTCAAGGGGTTCTATGTGCCCTGGAAGGGTGAGGCCGTACCCGACCCGAAGATTGTCCAGCTGAATACGGAGCTATCGGCCGAGCTGGGGTTGGACCTAGAAGTGCTGGCCAGCCCCCAGGGGGCGGCGTTCTTCGCGGGTGTGGTCGCGCCTCCCGGTGCTGAGCCCTTGGCGCAGGCCTACGCGGGTCATCAGTTCGGTGGCTTCTCGCCGATGCTCGGTGACGGTCGTGCGCTTCTTCTCGGTGAACTCATCGACGGAGACGGCGTGCGCCGGGACCTTCAGCTCAAGGGGGCGGGCCGGACGCCGTTCTCACGCGGTGGAGACGGCAAGGCGGTCCTCGGTCCGGTGCTGCGTGAGTACCTGATTGGTGAGGCGATGCATGCTTTGGGTATTCCGACCACACGCGCTCTCGCAGCCGTCACCACGGGGGATAGCGTGTTCCGCGAGGGTCCTCAGCCGGGTGCGGTTCTGGCTCGGGTGGCCGCCAGTCACCTCCGGATCGGGACGTTCCAGTTCTTCTCCGCACGCCAAGAGATCGAGCGAGTTCGGCAATTGGCGGACTACTCCCTTCGGCGTCACTTCCCCGACCTCGCAACCGACGAGAACCCTTACCTCGCACTGTTAGGTGCAGTGAGCCAAAGACAAGCTGTCCTCGTCGCGAAGTGGCTGTCCGTGGGGTTCGTCCACGGGGTGATGAACACCGACAACATGACCATCTCCGGTGAGACTCTGGACTACGGGCCCTGCGCGTTTATCGACGCGTACGACACCGGGGCGGTGTTCAGTTCGATCGACCAGCATGGGCGTTATGCCTACGGCAACCAACCCGCGATCGCCCAGTGGAATCTCTCTCGCCTCGCCGAGACCCTGCTGCCGCTCATCAACCCGGACGACTCCGAAGATGCGGTCCGGATGGCTACAGAAGAGATCGAACGCTTCATGCCCATGTACCAGGCCTTCTGGCTTGCCGACATGCGGGCGAAACTCGGCCTGAGCCGTGCCGAAGACGGGGACCGTGGGTTGACCGAAGACTTGCTCGCTGTCATGCAGGCCCAGACCGTGGACTTCACCGGGCTGTTCCGTGCCCTGGCCCAAGTGCTCAGAGGAGACACGGCGGTAGCGCACGCGCTGTTCGACGATCCGACCGAGCTAGCGCCGTGGCTAGAGCGTTGGCTGGCCAGGTTGGAGCGCGAGGACGCGGACGCCGAGCTGACCGCCAGCGGGATGGACGGGGTGAACCCCATCTATATCCCCCGCAACCACAAAGTCGAAGAAGCCCTGCAAGCTGCAGCGGACTCGTCCGATTACGAACCGTTCAAGAAGCTTCTAGCCGTACTCGAGAATCCGTTCGATCAACGCGAAGGACTAGAGGGGTACGAAGGCCCCGCGCCCGAGAGTTTCGGGCCGTACAAAACCTTCTGCGGGACCTGATCCGGCTCCGCTTCCCGCTACTCCGGCAACGCAAACGCTACGAGTATCCCGTTCTCCCCTCGGGCACCCGTAGCGATCACCACGAACTGCCGCCCACTCGCGTCTCCATACGTCATCGGGTTGGCATAACCCACCGCAGGCAGCTGCGCACTCCACACTTCCTCACCGCTCGAGGAGTCGAAGGCATACAGCACGTCGCCGCCTCCCGTCAGGAAGATGAGCCCACCGGCCGTTACTACCGGTCCCGCAGCACCCTGAACACCGAGCCTGTCCGGTAGCTCCACACCACGCAGCAACGGGTGGTCCCGCAACTCCGGCCGATCACCCACAGGCACCTGCCATGCGAGTCGTCCCGTACTCATGTCGATGGCTGAAAGTGTGCCCCACGGCGGGTTCGTGATGGGGATGCCTTCGATGCGCAGCGAGCGGTTGGACGCTCTGTCGATCCCGTAGTCGCCTACCGTCCTGGCTGGATCCGGAGCCGCGATCTTGAGTAGGCTCGCCTCCTCGGTCGCCTTTACGAACATGAGGCCGGTCGTCGGGTCCACGGCTGAGCCGCCCCAGTTTCCCCCGCCAATGATGCCCGGCATGGCCAGCGTGCCCTGCATGGTCGGAGGCGTGAAGAGCCCGCCGAACTGCACGCCCCGTGTCATTTCCACAGCCCGACGGCGCAGCTCGGGCGTCAGGTCGATCAAGTCGTCCGGTGTGAATTGCTGCCGCGAAAACGGCTCCGGCAAGGTCGGGAAGGGCTGCGTCGGCGCCGCGACCTCACCCGGCACCTCGCTCCCCGGAACGGCCCGCTCCTCGATCGGCCACACGGGTTCACCCGTCACCCGGTCGAAGACGTATACGAAGCCCGTCTTCCCCACGATGGCCACCGCTTCGATGCTGCGGCCGTCGACCTCTGCCGTATACAACACAGGCGGGGCAGGGAGGTCGTAGTCCCACAGGCCGTGGTGCACGGTCTGGAAGTGCCAAAGCAGCTCACCGGTCCGCGCATCGACTGCGAGCAGTGACTCCGCGTAAAGGTTGTCCCCCAAGCGATGCCCGCCGTAGTAGTCGTTGCTCGGTGTCCCGACGCCTAGGTACACGATGCCGCGCTCATCGTCGAGTGCCATTGGAGCCCACGCGTTGGTGTGGCCGGTGAAGGTCTCCGAGTCACCCTCCCACGTCTCGTTGCCTGGCTCACCCTCCTGTGGGATCAGGTTGAGATTCCATACGCGCTCGCCGGTGAGGACATCGAAGGCCTGCAGCTGGCCGGGTGGGTCGTAGGGATACACGATCGCGTCCCCGACACCGTTCCCCAGGATCACGACGTTCCCGAACACCACAGGCGGCGACGTCTGCGTGTAGTGGAGCGGATTGGTGTGCCAGATCATGTCAGCAGTAAGGTCGATCTCCCCCCGGTATCCGAACGACTCGATCTCCATCCCCGTGGCAGCATCGATCGCGATCAACCGCCAGCGCGAGTTGAGGAAGATCCTGCGTTGCGGCGCACCGGTCTCGCTCTCACCCGTCCACATCGCGATGCCGCGGTGCACGAAGCCGGTGCCGTTTGGCGGCTGCCCAAAGTCCGTGGTGAGAGGGTCGTACTCCCAGATTTCCTCGCCCGTGGAGGCATCAAGCGCCAGCACACGGTTGTAGGAAGTCACCACATACATCGTGTCTGAAACGACGATCGGCGTGACCTCGAACGTCCCGGGGCGCACGGTGGATCCGCGGACGGGAGCTGCTGGCCCTTCGATCACCGTCTCGCCGGTTTCCCACGTCCACGCGACTTCAAGAGATGCCACGTTCGATCGGTCGATGGTCGTCAGCGGCGAGAACTTCGTGCCCGCCTGGTCGCGGCCATAAGCCGGCCAATCAGAGTCGGCGAAGACGCTGGAGACCGCATCTGCAGCGCCACCATCGGGCCCCGCGCACGCGGCCAACAGAAGAGTCAAAATGAGGGCGAAAGATGAAGCGCTTCTATCGAACGACCTCATGACATCTCCTGAGTTAGTTGCCTCCTGGTCCCGTCACATAAGGCGCGTGCTCAAACACCAGGAACGTCTGCGTGGCAGGCAGCTCACCCGCGCGCAGCGTTGTTACATGACCACCCACTCGCTCGATGCCTTCTCGGCCCTCGAGCCATGGATCTACACCGCCCAGATCGCTCGGGCTGTCCGCTTCAACCTCTAGGTCTCCGAGCCTGTAGTGCATCGGGATGACGATCTTGGGCTGAAGCGTCTCCATGATCTCCTGCGTGGTCTCCTGCGACAGGATATGCCACACACCGTCGCCAGGCACCATGAGCACGTCGACACGGCCAAGCCCAGCGACCATGTCAGGCGTGAGCGGCCCGTTGTCGCCGAGGTGAGCGATGCGTAGTCCGCCGGCCTCAATGACCATGGGCGTGTTCAGTTGCCCGAACTCCATTCCGTACGGATCCGCGTGTTTTCCTTCCACGCCGGTCACGGTGAAGTCGCCCAAGATCTGTTCGCCCGGAGAGTCTATCACGGGCACTTCATCCCCCCACGGGAACGGCATCTCACGGTACCGCCCCGCGTCGTGGTCGTAGTGCGGATGTGTGATGAGAATCGCATCAGGAGCCACACCAGCCGGCCAGTCATATCCGAGCCACACTCGGCTCGCGTAAGGATCGATCAGCAGTTCGGTCCCGTCTGGCGCGCGCAGCAGGAAGGAGGCGTGCGCGATGTATTCGATCTCGATTCCGGGGGCGGAAGCTTCGACGGCCGCCGCGCCATCGGCGGCTTCAGGCGTCCCGTCCCCGCTGCAAGCTGCGCAGGTGGCGACGAGAAGTACGGCAAGGGGGCGCATCATACCATCGGCTCAGACGGCGAGGTCGAGAGCATTGAGACGTGCCCATGTCCACCAAAGTGGGGCCGCTCCTGACTCTCCAGGGAGGGGTCGCGATATCGAAGGAGGCTCGCGAGGTGCCGTGCGGTCGGTTTGCCGAGTGCCTTGGCCAACTCGGCAGTCTCTTCGTCCAGAATGTCGGCCACCTTATGCGAGGCCACCGGCGTCTTTCCGTCACGCATGGCACTGAGTCGGGCGAGCTGCTCGAGTCCATTCATGAAGCCCGGTACGGCCGCGACGGCACCGGGGGTGTTGTTCAGAAGCTGGCGACCACGCGTGTTGTGCCGGCGCTTCTCGAAGAACCACTCCACGACTGCGACCGTGATCACGATGCCGACCATTTCGGTCCCGAGGTTGATGAGCAGGTTGCCGCGTGGTGTCTCCGCGCCCATGAGGAACGTGACCCACACGGTGAGCCCTGCGGTGCCGAGGAAGCCGGCGGTCACGATCCAACGGAGCATGCGCGGTTTGCCTTTATCCGCCGGTGACAAACACCGGCTGTGTCCACGCCACCCATCCACCCGAGTCCACGATCTTGGCTCGAACGTAACCGACATCGGAGGTTAGGTTGAAAATGGCTGGATTCGCTTCAGTTGCACCGATGATCTGCCCGCTCGACCCAATGAATGTGGTCGTGTATTTGAAGTCTCTATCCTGCTCGATGTGTACCTCGAGGCGAGTTTCGCTCACCATCACGTCTGCGAGCTCCACGCCGGTGCTCGCGTAGAAGTGACCGGCCTCGAGCGCGGTCATGAGCGCGAGCGGTTCTAGGGCCGCTGCTCGGATCGATACCCAGCCTCGGCCCGGGTTCGCGCGGTCCGCGGAGAACTCACCTTGGAAGTGATGTGCGTCGTCCACGGCGATGCCGAAGATGCGTTTTCCACCGGTGAGTAGAATGTCCCAGATCTCCTCGAGTCCCGGTGCGCCGCTGCCGCCCTCATTGTGCACGGTGGGGTGACCATTCCATATCTCGATGAGCTTGTCGTTCTCGATTTGAGCGAGCTCTTCTGCTCCGAAGGACCAACCGAAGTTCGGGTGGTTGATGTGGGGCACACCTTCCACTTCGCGGATCGCATCTACGTTGGCCTGGATCGTCGCCACGAGTGACTCCGCCTGCCGTGCCTCAACCAGGCCGGGCAAGTTGAGTCCGTTCACGTGCACGGAGGACTCCTCGAAGCTAGACGTCACTTCTTCGCCGGGCACGAGCAGAAAGGTCGAGTCGACTAGGTGAGCCAACGTCGCCGGGTCCGTAAAGACGTTGTGGTCCGTCAGAACGAGGAAGTCGTAGTCCTGGTCTTTGTACCACTGTGCCACGTATTCCGGCGGAGAGTCGCCGTCGCTCTCGAGCGTGTGTGCGTGGGTGTTGCCCTTGTACCAATTATCCGATGCGTAGTCGGGGATCTCAAAGCGCACGTCTGCAGAGGCAAGTGCGCCCTGTTCAGCAGTGCCTGTGCATGCGCTGAGGGCTACTAGAAGGAACGCAGCATGTCGTTTCATCGGCTGATCCTGTCTGTCGGGAGCGCGGTGGTTTAGGGAGCTGTCGTGCTATCGAGGACAACTGTCGTGTCGGGAGCAGCAGCTGTATCGGGCGTTAAGACGGTGTCGGGGGTGAGCGTCTGACCGTCTGGAGTCTCGGCAGCGGTGCTCTCCTCTCTCGCCTCTGTCTCGGATGGAACCAGGGCCTGTTCCGGCTCTTCCCCGTCGGGCCGGATCGAGGACAGCAGCATCGCGCGGTCACTCATTCGGTTGATGTTGGGCGCCAACGTCGAGGGTCGCGCGAAGGCGTCCGCTCCGAGGAGTTCCTCCGGACGCAGCAGGTGCTCGATGACGTTCAACTCCACGTTGGCCCCTTCCGGCATTTCGAGCGTGAGGAAGACAGCTGGATCAGGTGTCCCCCAGTGCTGAGCCCACTGCAAGGCCTCAGGGTCGTCGATCCTCCTTCCGTTCAGTGCGATCAGCCGCGTGCGCCCACCCACCGGATAGGTGAAGCGGAGCATCTCCGCCCCAATCTGTGAGACGAGCGCGAGCGTGACACGCCGGGTCCCGTCGACCGTTTCGTCGGATTCGTAGGTCACGAGCGGAGGAGCGGCGTCAACGACGGGTGCCGGGGCCACAGGCACATTTCCACCCACGTAGCCGAAGGCAGTGAGGTCCTGTTCCGCCCCGAAGGCGGCCCCGGCCCGTTCGGCTGCCCATGCGTATGCTGGCGTGTCTACAGAGTCGGTCAGGGCTTCAGTGGCCCAGAGTCCCCGGGGCTCCCCGTATTCGTAGGCGTACACGAGCGTGGACGGCGCCGGCCGCTCGGCGGACGGACGCGCGCCGAGTAGCCCCAGTCCGAGCGCGCTCGCTGCGACCACGACGCCAGTCACAGGCGCCCACCAGCTATTCGGATGCCTCAACGAGTCCAGTGCAGGCAGAGCGCAGTAGAGCGCGACCACGGCCAGGCCAACGATGGCGGTACCGAGCTGAATCGACATCGCGATCCAAAGGATCTCCGTGAGCGGCTCCATGATCGCTACGACGGGAAGCGCGAACGCCATCGCGATCACCCAACCCACGACTCCGTCGGCGTTCTGGGCCAGAACGAGTGCGACGATGAGCGCCACCAGCGCCGCAGCGGCAGGCAACTGGAGGTTCATGGCTGCGAGGGGAGCGAACTGCCCTAGGGCGACAGCCGCGGCCACTGGGACGATTGCGGCGCCCAGGGTCAGTTCCTGCCAACGGAACCGACGACGTGCGATTCCATGCAGCGCCGTCACGATCGCGAAGGACGCAGCTACCAGCGCCACGATGTACCAGCCTTCTCGATGGTAGGCCGACCCGTGCAGGCTGCCCAACTCGGGATGCTGGCTCGCTAGCCAGCCGGTAAGGCCAACGGTGGCGCCCACGGCGAGCCCCCCACCTACCAGTGCGGTCACCACGCCGACGAGCGTTCCGGTGTATCCCCATCCGCCGGTTCGTACGAGCACGAGTGCCAGCACGAGCAGCACGAGCAGAATGCCACTAATGGGCGTTACCCACTTTGCGGCGTATACGACGAGCCCCAACACGGGCAGGCTCAGATAGACCGCGTTGGGCGCGTCTACCGTGGTGAGGTCCTGGTTGCCCATGTAGCGCATGGAGCCGAGCGCGTTGAGGCCCTGATGTTGGAGCGTTGTCTCGGAGAAATTCTCCGGGGTGTCGTACTCCTGGTGGTAGACGTGGGCGTTGTCGATTCCCGCGAAGTTGAGTCCCTGGATGCCCGCTTCACGAAATGGCGTGAAGTCCGTGTCGTTGGGCATACGCTGATAGACCTCGTATCCCATCGAGTTTGCCCTCGCGCTGGGCACGCCCTCTCTAAGAGCCCCAACGACCCAACCGTTTTCATTGTTGGTCTCGAACATCATTGCCGGGCCCGCGCCGCCACGCATTTCGAAGGAGAGTGCGACTCGCACATCGGCCATCCAGGGGTGCTCATCCACAAAGGCACGGGCTCCAAGGAGACCGAGTTCTTCCGCGTCGGTGAACAACAGGATGAGGTCGTTTTGGAGGGGCTCGCCTGCCTGGATCGCCCTGTAAGCCTCGAGGAGCGAAACGACACCAGAACCGTCATCGCCAGCACCTCTCGAAATTTCCCGGCTGTCGTAGTGTGCGGTCGCCAGGACAGCACCGGTCGAGGCCGTGCCCGGTATGCGCACGACAACGTTATGGACGGTGGCCGCTTGGGCTCGGGTGGGCCCTTGAATCATCGAGGTGGTCGTCTGGATCTCGGGCTTGAGGCCCATCGAGGTCAGTCGGTCCACTACGTATTGCCGTACCACGGCGTGGTACGGCGAGCCGGGGGGGTGCGCCTCTCTCGCGATGTCGACCAGCATTGTCATGGCTCGCGCCGACGAGAATTCTGTGCTGGGCGCGTTAGCAGGCTCAGGACGGGGGAGTCCGGTCCTGCTGCTCGACACGAATGCCATCAGAAGCAGCAACACCAAGGTCGCCGGTCCCCGCCACTTCGTCCTAGGACCGTCCTCGTTCGCTGGCCGAGGTGTCTCTTCACCAGGTGGCTGGGCCTTCTGCTCCTTCGCAGCACGCTTCGCCTCAGCCTTCGCCTGTTTGGCGGCGGCTTTGGCGGCTGTCTTGGCCACCTTCGGGTCAGGCTCTGAGTCGGCCGCCTGGCCGCCTGAGGGCTCGCCCTGTGCCGGAGACTGGCTCGCCGCTGCAGGAGTGGCCTGAGGTGGCGGGCTTTCACCCAATAGCGCCGCCATCTCGGCGTCGCTCATCTCTGGTCCGGTGTCGCCGAACTCCTTTTCAAGCTCTGCGATCTCTTCCTTTGATAGTCCGAGATCTTCATCGGAAGGAAGATTAGGTAGGTCGAAATCACTCATTCACTTCGGTTCTCTCAGCGGGCTAGATCGCGCACGACGTCATCTATGGCAGCCCGGACAACGGAGGCAGGTAAGCCCGAACCGTTGGACAGGACAGAGAATATGACCTCACTACCATCCTCTCTTACGAGATATCCGGAGAGAGAGTTCACATTTGAGATCGTGCCGGTCTTCGCGAAGACGCGACCTTCGAGGTCGAGAAGGCGGTGTTCGAGCGTCGAGTCCTCCTCTCCGGGCGACGCGAGCGCCTCTTTGAAGATGTCCCAATTCTCGCTGTGACGCATGAAGGACAAGATGCTGACCAGCGCCCTCGGAGTGACCAGGTTATACGCGGACAGGCCGGAGCCGTCCCGCGGGGCCACGTCGAGGCTGTCGATGCCGACTTCCTCGGTGAGGAACGTCCGAATCACATCGACCCCCTCATCCCAGCTCCCTTCTTCTCCCAGTTCGGCGCCCAGTGTGCGGATGAGCTGTTCGGTCATCCAGTTTTGGCTGCGCTCGAGGAGTTGTTGCGAGATGACGGCCAGCGGGGGTGACGAGAACGTGAAGATGTGTCCGGCGTTGGGACACTCTTGTACGAGACCCGAGAGACATCCACGTCCGACACGCATGCTGTCGGCCCATGCGACCCGGGCCGTGCCTTCCATGGTGATGCCCGCCTGCCGTATCGCTGTGCCGAGGGCCGCTGTGGCCTGACGCACCGGATCGCGAATGGCGAAGGAGGCCGTGTCCACGGTCCCCAGCCCAGTTCGACCCTCTAGGACCAATCTCCGAGACTCGGGAAGGTAGAAAGGACGCACGCGAGTGCTGCTGTCAGGTGGTGCGGTGAGGATCCGAGATGTGAGATAGTCACTCGTCCCTCGAGGACTCCACTCCACGCTTGCCGGAGTGCCCACGGCAGGGCCCGCCGTCACAACGACTTGGATCTCACCCTCGTCGATCGCGAAGGCACCGCCTGTCGAGCCGTATGCGAAGCGGAGATCTTCGACCTCCCACGTAGGCCCGACCGTCGTGGAGTCCCACTGGGACACATCCACGAACACCGATCCCGTGAGGTGGCGGAGTCCGCGTCGGTGCAGCGTATCGGCGATCGCGGCGAGCGCCGCTTCACCCGACGCCCAGAAACGGTCCGACATCGTCGGGTCGCCGGAGGCCAACACGACGATGTCTCCGTCGAGCATGGAGTCCATACGTGAGCCTGTGGCCCACACTTCCGTCTCGTACCGGTAGTCAGGTCCAAGAAGCGAGAGGGCGGTAGATGTGACCAACACCTTCTGATTCGAGGCCGGCACGAACTTCCGGTGAGCATTACGAGCGTACAGAGCGCGGCCTGTTCGTACGTCGACGGCCATGACACCGAAGTGCACCTGATCCACGGGGGAGGTGTCGAGCGTGGCCTCCACCGCGTCCCGGTCTACTCCATGGAACCCACCCCCAATTCCGGCGCACGCCGTCTGCGCAGCGAAGAGGGCGAGTAGGACCATACTCTTGGCGACCGACCCGCCCGTTCGGGGACGTGCCGCAGAGCACAGGAGACTCCGTACGCTGTTGATTCCATCCATGGTCGCAACCTCACCAGGGGTTCGGCCCGTGTCCATCTTCATCGCACGAGCCAGCGCTGCAGCGGTCGAATACCCCAAGGAGAATGCTGTCTCTTCAACCGTCGCTCCACCTCAGGCTGCAATGTTACTCCCTTTCACGTGATTAGAGGTACGCGAGCCCGCGCCAATTTCTTCATACATGGTATCAAGGTGTATGCGCGATGGCTTGGGCGGGGTCAGCCTTTGCCGGTGATTTCGTGCAACGCTCCCACGAAAACATCGAGCTCATCTTCAGTGTTGAAGTAGTGCGGCGAGGCACGGAGTGAGCCGTCTACGCTCTTGTGGTCGTAGTCGATGACGGCGTCGATCCGGGATTGACCCGTCGTGTTGATCCCTCGTTTGCGGAGTTCCCGAACGAGGTCTGGGGGCGACCAGCCATCGACTGACAAAGTGACGGTCGCACTCAAGACAGCGCCGTGGTCGAGCACCTCGACTCCGTCCATGGCGGTCAGCAAGCCCCTGAGTTTCGCGGCGAGTGCCCACGAACGCTCCTGGATGTTGCCTAGGCCCAGGTCGGTGGCGTACTGCGCAGCAGCCCCGGTAGCGAGGACCAAACCCCAGAAGAACTCCCACGTCTCGAAGCGTTTTGCGTCGGGGGCCGGTTGGTAGAGATCTGCATCGATCCAGTCGGCTCCTCGTAGATCCGGAAAGAGGGGCTCGAGTCCCGCGTCGAGGGCCCGATTGGAGACGTAGAGAAATCCGGCGCCCCGGGGCCCGCGCAAGTACTTCCGGGCTGTCGCGGAGAAGAAGTCACACCCGATCGACTCCACGTCCACCGGCATTTGCCCTACGGATTGGCACCCGTCGACCATGTAGATGATGTTACGCGCGCGGCACATCTGCCCCACCGCATGCACGTCTTGAACGAGGCCGGAGCTGGTTGGGATATGGGTCACAGCCACCAAGCGGGGCCGTCGCTTGTGGATGATCTGCTCCATGGCCACGAGATCCACGCCACTCTCGGGAGCGTCAGGCGCACGGACGACCTCGACCCCGAAGCGTTCGGACAGAGCGAGGTACTGGATCTGATTCGAGACGTAGTCGTGACGGGTCGTGACGACCACGTCCCCCCGCTCGAATGGAATGGCCGAGAGTGCGGACACGAAGGAAGCTGTGGCATGCTCGGTAAAGGCGATGTTTCCCGGCTCAGTACTCAGGAGCGTCGCCACCTGCTCGTAGGCCTTCGCGATCTTGGGGGCGGCTTCGGCCTCAGCCTCATACCCACCGATCGTCGTCTCAAGATCGAGGTGTTCCTGAATTGCGGCGATCACGGGCCGTGGCATCAGGGACGCTCCGGCGTTGTTCAGATGGACCCGTGTTGCGCAGCCGGGTGTGTCAGCCCTGAGATCGGTGATGTTCAAGAGGGCGTCCTCGTGTATGGGATGTTGAGTGGAAACGATTGCCGAGCGTGAGTCTGTGACTAAAGATCACTACGGGACAAGAAAAGAATTCTAGTCGTAGACGACGAACCCGCAGTCACGAGAGTCATCGCCCGCTTCCTCGAGAACACGGGCCGGTACGAGGTAGTTGAGGTGAACGACCCCTTAAGGGCGGTCGAAATCGCGAAGGCATTCGCCCCTCAACTCGCGGTCTTGGACATCGTCATGCAGGGCTTAGATGGTGGGGAGCTCCTCGCGCGGCTACGCGTCTTGGATGACCTGTCCGAGTTCCCAGCCATGAGTCGGTGATCGACTGCGACCTTGGGCTCAGGGGCGTGCTCGGCTCGGGCTCGTGGTGCAACTAGAAAAAGAGGCGCCGCCCAGACAATGCCGGACGGCGCCTCCGTTCTTAGAGCTAGCTGTGAACTAGTGCGAACCCTGCTCGCTGATCACGCGCGCTTCCTTCTGCTCGCGAACCATCTCACGGACGTCCGCGAGCAGCTGCTGCGCGTCGTACACGATACCGTCTTTGATCGTGTACTTGATGCCGCCGACACGCTCGTTCTCGCCGGTCTCGTCGTTCAGGCGCCAGGCACCGTTGCCGTAGAGCACCTTGAGGTTGGCCAGTGGGTTTTCTTCGACGACGACCATGTCGGCCTTCGCGCCCACTTCGAGTACGCCGAACTGCAGATTGTTCTCCTGGCCACTCGGCTTGTGTAGCTGCACGGCGCCGTGGTATGTGGCGGCCCGGATCACCTCGAGCGGGTTGAATCCGGCCTCGCGGAGAAGCTCAAGCTCACGAATGTAGTCGAAGCCGTAGAGCTTGTAGATGAAGCCTGAATCCGAACCCGTGGTGACGATGCCACCAGCGTTCTTGTAGTCGTTCAGGAACTGCATCCATTTTTCGTAGAACTTGCCCCAGTGGTACTCGTCTTCGCTGGTCCAGTAGAACCAGTAGGACCCATGCGCCTGCCGGCTGGCCTGGTAGTAGTCCCACTGCGTGGGGAGTGTGTACTCCTCATGCCAATCGGCCTCACGGGCGCGCATCACGTCACGGCTCGCTTCGTAGATCGTCATGGTGGGGTCGATGCCGAAGTCGAGCTCCAGGAACCGATCGATAAGCTCGTTCCAGGTATCGGAGCCACGTTCTGCGGACTGATACCAAAGGCGGCCGACCTGCCCGAAACGATGCTGTTCGTTGTTGTAGTTGTAGTCGTTTGGAAAGTCCTGAATGGTCTGGTCGTCGAAGAGCGCCTCGAAGAGACCGTAGTAGTGGGTCATCATGTCGAGACCCAGTTCGGCTGCATCGAGCGCATTCATACGTGCCACACCGGTCTGCGCCAAGTGGGCGACAGTACCGAGGCCGTGCTTATGGGCCTCATCAATGAGAGCTTCCATGATCGCGGGCGGAAGCGAGGACAGCTTTAGGCCATCGATCTTGGCACCATCTACGTCGACTGCGGCAGCGTAGCGGACCCATTCACGGGCCTTTTCTGGTGTGTTCACCGCCCCTTGATCCCACCCTTCACCCGGGCGGGCGTAGGTGTACATCCGCGGAGCGACGATCTCGTTGCGTTCGGACTTCGCCTTCTCTTCGAGCGCCCACATCATGGGACCGTGGCCGACGCCGCGTGACGTCGTGATGCCGTTGCCCATCCACAGCTTGTACGTGTACTCGGCCTGCGGCGCCTTGCCCCCACCACCGGTGTGGGCATGCATGTCGACGAAGCCGGGCAGCACGTAGTGGCCGGTCAGGTCGATTTCACGCGTGGGGTCGCCCGGACGGCGTCGTTCGTCGATCGGCACGCCGGGGAAGCCGACGCTGCGGATCTCGGCGATCCTGTCGCCCTCCACAACAATGTCGACCGGGCCCAACGGCGGGCTGCCCGCACCGTCGATATAGGTCACGCCACGCAGGATGAGTCGCTCGTGCGGTCCGTCGCCTTCGTCCGCTCCCCTGAGGGTGGTCACTTCCATTCCGCCGCCTTGAGCAGCGATAGGAGCGGCCAGGGCGAAGACGGTAGCTGCTGCCATCACAAAGCCAAGCAGCGAGTGGTGCCTCTTCATAAAGCCTCCGAAATCGTGTTTCTCACCCGACCCAGGTGGCTCGGGGGCGGTAAGTATTGGCCCGGTTGGCAGGACGCGCCACACCTCGGCCTGGAGTCAGTTTCTGGAGGCGATTTCTCGAAAGGAGGCCTCTACGGTGTCTGCCACCCGCTGGAACGACTCGGTGGTGGGGACGATCATCTCGAAGTGGCCTGATTCGGGGAGCTCAACGAGGTCGATCCTGTCTGCGCCGACAGCGATCGCCCGATAGAGGTACGACACCGAGGCAGGCGTCCACGCTCGATCGAGAAGGCCTACCACGAGTTGGACTGGCTGAGTGATCGGTGCGAGCTGCATAGGCGAGCCGGCGGCGTAACGTTCCGGGACCTGTACCGGAGTTCCGCCCATGAGACGATCGACGACGTTTCCGCACGCTCCGTTCATCTGAGCCGCTTCGAGATCCCCCACAGCGGCGAGGCCGAGGACGGCGTGGACATCGAGTGGTTCCGCGGTCCACAGTTCGCTGCCTTCGTCGATCTTGTCTCGCCCAGCGGCCCAGAGAGCGAGCGTACCGCCCGCAGAGTGCCCACTCACGACAACACGACCGATATCGAGTGAATATTCGCTCGCCACGTCACGGAGATGATCGAGCCCCATGCCTACGTCTTTGAACGTGTTCGGCCAACCGCCACCCTCATCGCCGACCCGACGGTACTCGATGCTCCACACAGCGTAGCCTCGATCTGCAATGGCACGCGCCAGGCCGGCCGCATGATCCAAGTTGAACGCAGACAGGAAACATCCACCGTGGATGAACGCCAGAACCGGGTGTTCACCGGGTCCGGCCGGTAGGTACAGGTCGCCGAACTGAAACGCATCGTCTCCGTATGCTATTCGGGCGTCGGCTTCCGGGACTGGGAGCTCGGAGAGGTCCCCTGCACCGATCAGCCCCTGAGCAGCGGTATCGGCCGATGTTGCCACGAAGAGCGCGGCGACCAGGGGCCACAGGGTGCGTTCTAGAACTGGTCTTCGAGCCATTGGATTCGCCTTCTCGGTGGAGTGCTGGAAGATTCTGCTCCCGTCGCAGAGCCCAGTGTGCCTATTATTACCTCCCGACCAATTGCACCCAACACTTCTCTACTTCGTGTGAATAGCACTCCTCCCGATCCCGACACCGGCGCTGATGCTCCGCCGGAGGCCCGAGCCGAGGCTGAACGCCTTGGTGAGGAACTCCGTCGTTATGCACACCTCTACTATGTAGAGGCGCGTCCTGAGGTTGGTGACGACGAGTACGACCGACTGTTCCGCCGGCTCCAAACGCTTGAGGCCGAATTCCCAGTGTTCCTGACCGGGGACTCGCCGACGCAGCGTGTGGGGGCAGAACCGAACGACAAATTCGAGACGGTGGACCACGTGGCACCGCTGCTGTCGCTCGATTCGACCCAGGACGAGGTCGAACTCCGTCGGTTCGACGACCGCGTGCGGAAAGCGTTGGGTGAGGGGCACCCGCCCACGTACATCATGGAGCCCAAGTTGGACGGCGCTTCCATCGAGTTGGTATACGTGGATGGTGTGCTCACACGTGCGGTGACACGCGGCAACGGCCGTGCCGGAGAGGGGGTCACGGACAACATCCGTACCATCCCTACAGTGCCGCTGCGGCTGAACACCGATGTTCGTTCAGCACCTTCGCTGCTGTCGCTACGCGGCGAGGTCCTGATGTATATCTCGGATTTCCAGGACTTCAACTCTGCCCTGGTCGATGCAGGTCTCGATCCATACGCGTCGCCTCGGAATTCGGCTGCGGGATCGGTTCGCCAGCTCGACTCGCGGGTGACGGCTTCCCGGAAGCTCGACCTTATGGTGTACGATGTGCTCGCGGTGGAAGGCGAGACGTTCCGAACGGATACTGAGGGTGTCCAAGCGATCCGCGATTGGGGCTTCCGGGTGCCGGAGCGGATTGAGACAGCGGGCTCCGTCGAGGAGATCTTGGCGTACCACGAACGATACGGTGCAGACCGCGAGACTCTCGATTATGAGATCGACGGCATCGTGATCAAGCTCGACGATTTCGCGTCCCGGGCGGCGATGGGTGCCACCTCCCATCATCCCCGCTGGGCTATTGCTGTCAAATTTCCAGCGCGGCAAGAAGTCACACGCATCGACAAAATCGACATCCAAGTGGGGCGCACGGGTGTACTCACACCCGTGGCCTTTCTCCGTCCAGTGGTCGTTGGTGGTGTCAGGGTGGCTCGGGCATCTCTGCACAATCGCGAAGAACTCAAGCGGAAAGACATCCGCGAGGGTGACACGGTGCGCATCCAGCGTGCCGGAGATGTGATCCCGCAGGTCGTCGAGGTCATCGGGCACGAAGACGAGCGTGAGGCCCCGTTCGAGATGCCGACGGAATGTCCGGCGTGCGGTGAAGAGGTCTACCAAGAGGGTCCACGGACCATCTGCCCGAATCGGTTCGGATGCGGGGCGCAACTGAAGGGGCGCATCATCCACTTCGGTGCTCGGGAAGCGCTCGACATCGAGGGGCTTGGAGACGAGACCGCCGCGCAGTTCGTCTCGACGGGTCTCGTGACGACGCTCGCGGACCTGTTCAACCTAGTGCCGGACCAGCTCGTGGGGCTCGAGGGGTTTGCCGAGAAGTCCGCAAACGCGCTCTTCGAGGCGATTCAGTCCAGGAAGGCCCCTGAGCTTCGCCGCTTCCTCATTGGTCTCGGGATTCCCGAGGTAGGCGTCACGGTGGCGCGGGATCTGGCGCAGGCATTTGGGAGCATGGACGCGATTCGGGCGGCATCCAGAGAGGAACTCGAAGCCGTGGACGGCATCGGGCCGAAGATGAGCAAGACCATCACCAGCTTTCTCGCGGTGGAGCAGAACGAGGCAGCGATCGACGCGATTTTGGCGTGCGGGGTGTCTCCCGTGGCGCCCGAGCCCCTCGGGGAAGATCTTCCTGATCAAGGATCCGCGGTCTTCACCGGAACGATTCCGATCCCTCGCGCCACCGCTGAAGCGGCCTGGCGTTCGGTCGGTGGACGCGTCATTTCGTCGGTGTCCAAGAAAACCGACTATGTGGTCGCGGGTGAAAACGCAGGCTCCAAGCTGGAGAAGGCTGAACGACTCGGCCTGACTGTTTTCGATTTCGACGAGTTCGTGGTGAAGGTGCACGAACTCGGCGGCGAGGTGCCCCTCCCGTGACGGTCGCTTGATGGAGAACCTCGATGTCTCGCGCACGCTCACGGAGCTGGCGGATCTGCTCGAGATCCAGGGTGCGTCTATGTTCCGCATTCGAGCATACCGCAACGCGGTCAACACGATCAACTCGCTGAGTCGTCCGCTCTATTCGATGCTCGAGGCGGGCGAAGACCTCACCGAGTTGCCGGGAGTGGGGAAGAGCGTCGCCAAGTACATCGGCGAGCTGCTCGACACAGGAAAGATCAGCCGCATGGAAGAGGTTTCTGCGGAGTTCCCACGGACATTAGTCGAGCTGATGCGCTTGGACGGGGTCGGGCCTAAGAAGGCGCGCAAGCTGTTCGACGAGCTTGAGATTTGCACCGTAGACGACTTGGAGCGTGAGCTGCAGTCGGGGCGCGTGCAGAAGTTAGAAGGCTTCGGCGCGAAGAGTGCCGACAAGATCATTCGGGCCATCGACGACCATCGGAAGCACACAGGGCGCTTCCAGATCCACCAGGTCGAGAAGCTGATCGCGCCGGTTCTCGATCATGTCCGCGCTGCCACTGGCGTGGGCCGTGTGGCGGTCGCGGGGAGTCTGCGCCGGCGCAAAGAGACGATTGGCGACGTTGACATCCTTGCTGAGTTCGACGGAGACGGCACTCCCATTGTCGACCACTTCGTGGGCTACTCTGGCGCGGAGCGGATCGACGGAGCAGGGAGTACCAAGGGCAGTGTTGTGCTTCATTCCGGCCTGCAGGTCGACCTTCGGGTCATCCCGCCGCGCTCCTTCGGGGCGGCCCTGCAGTACTTCAGCGGTTCGAAGGAGCACAACGTCTCGGTGCGGACCCGAGCGGTGCGCCAAGGACTGCGCGTGAATGAATGGGGTGTGTTTCGAGTGCCCGAGGACGCGGACCCAGAGACGCTGGAGAAAGAAGATGGCGAGCGGTTGGCTGGGGACACGGAGGAAGGCGTGTACGAGGCGCTCGGGATGAGGTGGGTACCTCCCGTATTGCGTGAGAATCGGGGTGAAGTGGAGTCGGCCACGTCAGGGGAACTGCCCGCTCTCGTCTCCCTAGAGGACATGAAGGGGGACCTTCAGATGCACTCCACTTGGAGTGACGGGGAGGCTTCCATTGAGGAGATGGCGCGTGCATGTTTGGCGCGCGGCTACGAGTACTTCGCGCTCACCGACCATAGCCAGGCTATGGCCATGGTTGGCGGGCTTACGCCCGAGCGAGCGCGCGCGCAGTGGGAAGAGATCGCGGAAGTTCAGGAGGGTGTCCCTGAGATCCTCATCCTTCGAAGCGTCGAGGTCGACATTCTCAAAGACGGCTCCCTCGATCTCCCCGACGACGTTCTCGAAGAACTTGATGTGGTCGTCGTGTCCGTGCATTCATTGATGGACCAAGACCGCAAAACGATGACGGAGCGTGTGATACGTGCCATTCGACATCCATCTGTCGATATATTGGCCCACCCCACTGGGCGCCGAATCAACCGCCGCGAACCGTTCGAGATGGATGTTGAAGCAGTTCTCGAAGTTGCGGCGGCGGCCTCCGTGGCAGTGGAGTTGAACGCGAACCCGAACCGACTGGACCTCAACGACGTGCATGTTCACCGCGCCCAGGAACTGGGAGTACCCGTCGTTATCAGCACAGATGCGCATTCCCCGCGGGGGCTTGCTGATATGCGCTACGGAGTAGATCAAGCGCGGCGGGGCTGGCTCGAAGCGGCGGATGTGTTGAATACGCGGTCGGTCGAGGACATGAAGACGTGGCTGGGTCGGAGAGCATGATGAGGGAAAGCGTTTGCCCGAGCTGACCGGTGATGTAGTTCTGCTGATCTGCGGCATCGGGGTCCTCTACTACGGTGCTGAATGGCTCGTGAGGGGCTCCGCTCGGCTCGCCGCATCGCTCGGCGTGAGTCCGATCGTCGTTGGGCTCACGATCGTCTCGTTCGGAACGTCAGCGCCTGAGTTGGTCGTGTGCACCGTCGCAGCAATAAGCGGGAATCCGAACCTGGCCATCGGGAACGTGATGGGCTCCAACCTCGCCAACATCGGCCTGATTCTCGGTCTCACGGCGCTTGTCCGGCCCCTCGAGGTTCACGCACGGGTAGTTTGGCGCGAGCTGCCGCTCATGTTGATCATCACGCTCGCCCTGTATCCGCTCATTTGGGATGACCTTGAGTTGAGCCGAGGTGACGGTGTCCTGCTCCTTATGGCGCTCGTGGCGTATCTGCTCTTCGTCTTCCAGTCCTCAGAGGATGAAGCCCCGGAGAGTCTGGGTGAGGACGAGGACTTCATGAAGCACTCGGATCAGGCCACACAACGCGTATCCTTAGGTGACGTGGGTTGGGTAGTGGTCGGCTCGGGCTGCCTCGTCTTGGGTGGTTACGCCATCGTCGAAGGGGCAGTAGAAGTGGCTGGCGCTCTCGGCATTTCGGAAATCGTGATCGGACTCACCGTGGTGGCCGTCGGGACTTCGCTACCGGAGTTGGCGACTTCGATGATCGCTGCGATGAGGCAAGAGGCGGATATCGCCGTGGGGAACGTCATCGGATCCAACATTTTCAATGTCGCCGCGATTCTTGGAACAGCTTCGTTCCTCGAGCCCCTCACGATTCCTGAGAGTGTGCTTTACCGGGAATTGCCGGCGGTTGTTCTCATGTCATTGCTGCTCTTCCCTGTGCTGCGCAGTGGCTGGAAGATCCGCCGTTGGGAGGGAGCGATCCTGCTGAGCGCCTACTGCGCCGTCGTAGTCATCCTGCTCTAGCGTCCGTATCACTCCAATCCAGAGGGCTGATCCAATGAGCGCAGAACCCAGAGCCGTCTTGGCGGCCATCGATCGATGGGAACAGGATGGCCTTGTCGATGCGGAGGCCGGGGCGCGGCTTCGCGCCGAGACGACCCGCGAGG
The DNA here is from genome assembly GCA_029245345.1 of Longimicrobiales bacterium. Taxonomy (NCBI): domain Bacteria; kingdom Pseudomonadati; phylum Gemmatimonadota; class Longimicrobiia; order Longimicrobiales; species Longimicrobiales bacterium. The sequence goes on along the minus strand of JAQWPM010000012.1, from coordinate 648,375 downwards.
CCGGCAAGTTTTCGCGACGCATGTCCCAGTACGTTGTGGCCACCACCGGCGGTGTTGTTCTGGTGATCGCCGCCGGAGTCTTTTTGGAGTGGAGCTGGCCTCAGATGAGCGAGGCAGTGCGCTCCGGGGTGCTCGCTGTGATCGGTATCAGCGTGGTCGCGATTGGAGCGCGGCTCGAGCTGCTCCGTCGGTGGATTCCGGCCTCCTTTCTGCTTCAGGCAGGTGGGCTCGGAGTTGTCCTGGCCGCCATGATCTATTCTGGCGAGGCTTGGCCGGATGAGACGTTTGGCGCGATCGCGTTCGCGGTGATGAGTCTGGCGATGCCGATTGTTGTGGGTATTCGAGGTATGCGCACCAACGTCGTGACACCGGCAGTGGGGTTCGCTTTCGGTCTGGTGTCGATCGCTTTCTTTTTGATGCGTGCGACTCCGTTGGACAGTGATGGTGTCGTGTGGGCCACTGATGTGGTCTTCCTTGTCGCCGTCCTCGGTCTCCTGAGGGTGCTTGCGACTGACCCGACCGGTGAGAAGCGTCCGTGGGCACTCTACTCGTTCATTACGGGATTACTCGCGGGTTTCGTATTGGTGATCGCGACCGCTTCCGGTCCGCTTGATCTGGGTGACGAGGTGCTCTATCCGCTCGATCTGTGGCTGGGTGTGGTGGCTACACTGGCGCTCTGGGGGCTCCACAAGGGTCCCGCGCATGTGCGAGACGCAGGGCTAGAGAGGATCCTCGCTGTTCTCATGCTGTTCTGGATCCCACTGGGGTTTGGCACCGCGACCCAGGCAATAGACGGTCCCCCAGAAGTCGGACTTCTCCTCGTGGGGAGTGCTGGTGTCGCTGGCTTCCTGCACGCGGATCGTCACGACCTGAGAACATTGATGGCAGTTTCGGCGCTCGCCTTCATTGCGGCTCTGTGGTATTGGGGTGTCGAGCGCGGTGGCGCTCTGGGGGCGGCGCTCGCTCTCTTCGCGACTGCCGGGTTGCTCTTTTGGCTTTCGGGTCGGATGCGTGCGACGGCTTCGGCTGACTCGGTCGAGCCTGCGGGGTAGGCGACCCGCGCCTCGCCCGGTACTTTTGAGTCCCGCAGAAGCAGGGACGCCACAAGCACACTCGTGAGGAGTACCGCAGCATGCTGCCGATCGATCTTACCGGAAAGCGCGCGCTCGTAGCCGGAGTCGCCGACGACAAGGGATACGGATGGGCGATCGTCCGCGCGCTGTCAGCCGCGGGTGCGAACGTCTGCGTGGGTACGTGGCCCCCGACCTTAAAAATTTTCACCAAGAGTCTCGAGCGGGGAAAACTCGACATGTCTCTGCCCGGCGGTGGCGAGATCGTCCTCGAGAAGATCTACCCACTCGATGCGGTCTTTGACACGCAGGACGATGTGCCCGAGGAAGTGAGCTCGGACAAGCGGTATCGGGAGCTCAAGAACTACAGCATCCAGGGGGTAGCAGATTCGCTCAAGGCGGACTTCGGCGAAGGTTGCCTCGACATCGTCGTGCACTCGCTCGCGAACGGACCTGAAGTTCGGAATCCACTTATCGAGACGAGCCGAGCCGGGTATCTCGCAGCTGTGAGCGCGAGCGCCTATTCGATGGTGAGTATGATCCAGCGCTTTGGCCCTCTCATGAACAAGGGAGGCGCGCTCGTGTCGCTCTCCTACCTCGCGGGTGAGAAAGCTGTCCCGGGGTACGGTGGTGGCATGAGTTCCGCGAAGTCCGCGCTCGAGGGCGACACGCGCACTCTCGCCTATGAAGCCGGCCGTAAGTACGGGATTCGGGTCAACACGATCAGTGCAGGTCCTCTGGCGAGCCGTGCGGCAAAAGCCATCGGCACCATCGACGCGATGGTTAAGTACTATGAGGAGAACTCCCCACTTTTTGCGGCCAACACGGCTGCCGACGTCGGTAACGCGGCAGCGTTCTTGTGCTCTCCCTTGGGTGCCGGGATCTCTGGTGAGACGCTTCATGTAGACTGTGGGTACCACGCGATGGGGATGCAGGCTTTCGATCGACTATCTCCAGAGTGAACCCAGGGGTTGCTGAGATCGCAGCCGCCTAGGACCCAATCAACGGAGGGTGAGTGACCGTACAGGCCGATCATTTTGGATCGCTCCTGCCCGACGTCCGCTCACGTCCTCCTGGTCCCGTTTCGCGCGCTTTGCTTGAACGCCTCCGGGCAGTTGAATCGCGTAACGTCACGTTCGGAGACGCCGGATGGCCGGTCTTCTGGGAAGAGGCGTTGGGGTCGAACGTCCGTGACCCGGACGGGAGTGTCTATCTCGACCTGACAAGCGCCTTTGGTGTGGCTCTGCTCGGACATGCGCACCCGGCGGTAGTCGGGGCTGTCCAGAGGCAGGCTGCTCGTCTCATGCACGGCATGGGAGATGTGCACCCACCGGTTCAGAAGGTGCAGCTCTTGGAGCGGTTGTGCGGCTTGGCTCCGTGGTCGGACACGAAGGCGACGTTGGCGTCGACTGGCTCCGAGGCGGTTGAGATCGCTTTGAAGACTGCGGCCCTGGCCACGAACCGCCCGGGTATCGTCGCGTTCGAGGGTGGATACCACGGACTTACGCTCGGTTCTCTTGCAACGACCGAGCGAACGCATTTCCGGGCCCCGTTCCAGGAGCGCCTGTATGGGGGGGTGGCCTTCGCCCCATTTCCGGACTTCATGCGCGAAGGTGAGGCCGGGGCTGAGCGCGCACTAGATGTCGTTCGGCAGGCGTTGTCAGAGGGCGCTACGAACGGGGACGCGGTGGGTGCTGTCATCATCGAGCCCGTACAGGGAAGGGCCGGAGTCCGCTTGGCGCCGCACGGGTTTATGTCTGCTCTGTCGCGGATCGTAGCCGAGTCCCACGCGGTGCTTATCGCGGACGAAGTGTTCACGGGCCTCGGCCGGTGTGGCGCGGCTCTGGCTTCCGAGCGGGTGGGCCTTCGGCCTGATGTGGTTTGTGTGGGGAAGGCCCTTGGTGGCGGCATGCCGATCTCCGCGTGCTTGGCTCGTGCGGATGTGATGGATGCCTGGCCAGCGAGCGATGGTGAGGCGATTCATACGAGCACGTTCCTGGGTCATCCCGTCGCGTGTGCCGCCGCTCTGGCTGCCCTGGAGACGCTCGAAAATGAGGCGGTGGTGGAGCGCTCCCGTGTGCTGGGGGCTCAGCTTCTCAAGTCCCTTCGGTCTCGCGTCGAGGGGGCCGCCGGAGTTGTGGACGTCCGCGGCCTTGGCCTTCTCATCGGGATCGAGTTCGAGGAGGACGGCTATGCGGTCCGATTGGCTTCAGCCGCGCTCGAGATGGGCCTTCTGGTATTGCCTGCTGGTGACAGGGGCCAGGTTCTCGAGCTGTCACCCCCCGCAGAGCTCAGTGACGCGCAGGCGGACTTCGCGCTCGACGCACTCGAGCGACTCATTCGTCAGGGGGTCTGAGATGCGCGTCGTGTTTTCGGTGATTATTGCGGCGATGGTCGGAGTTGGTTCGATGAGTGTTCGGACCGAGCCCGAAGAAGCGCTCCTTCTTGTACCGGTTCTCCTCGTCCCTGGCTGGTTCGACACTGATCGTGATCTCGCCGCTCTGAAGATCCGATTGGTGGCATCTGGGTGGGCGGGGAAAGACATAGAGACGATGGGCTTCCGCAGCCCCACAGGAAGCAACCGAGTTCATGCGGAGGAGATCGCGGCTGCCGTCACAGATCTTCGGAAGCGGACGGGTGCCGACAAGGTGGATATCGTGGCGCACTCGATGGGGGGCTTGGCAACGAGGTGGTACCTCCTCCACCAACAGGACGCACCCGTCCGGCGAGTGGCGTTTATCGCGTCCCCCCACCGGGGCACTTACAGCGCCTATCTGTCCTGGGGTGAGGGGCGCCTAGAGATGAAGCCTGAGAGTGCGTTCCTCGACACCCTCAATGCCGCGACCGCGGTTCCTCTGGGCACGCAAGCGATTACCGTGTGGACGCCACTCGACACGCGCATCATCCCGGTTGAGAGCGCGAAGCTTGTGGGTTTTCCGGACTACCGAGTGTGCTGCCCCACGCATGCCGGTCTGCTGAGGGATACTCAAGTTTTCCAGATCATTCGACGATTTCTCGAAGACGGGTACGAGAAGCAGCGATGAGCCGCGATTGGTCCGCCGTACTCTTTGATCTGGACGGTACGCTCGCGGACACCGTTGAGCTGATTCTGCGCAGCTACCGGCACACGATGGAGACACACTTGGGTGAGGCACCTCCGGACCGGCTATTCCTCGACACCATGGGAAAGCCGCTCCCGACGCAGATCAGAGACTTCGCCGAGGACGAGGCGCAGGCTGAAGCTATGCGCCAGACCTATGTCTCGTTCCAGCGGGAGATTCACGACGACATGGTGAAGCCTTATCCCGGGGCTGATTCAGTTTTGGAAGAACTGCGCGGCCGCGGGGTCAAACTCGGCGTGGTAACGAGCAAGGCAAGCGGAATCGCCGCGCGGACGCTCGAAGCGTGCGGCTTGTTTGGGCACATCGATTTCTTGGTGTGTCATGACGAAGTGGAGAAGCCCAAACCCGATCCCGAATCGGTCGTGCGTGCGCTCGAGTACTTCGACCTCACGGATCGCCCGGGGGACGTGATCTTCGTGGGAGACTCTCCCTTCGACATGCAGGCCGGACGTGGTGCGGGCACGAAGACAGGGGCCGCACTTTGGGGCCCGTTCGAACGAGATGCGCTCGAGGCACAGCAGCCGGACTATTGGTTCGATGAGATCAGGAGCGTTTTGGAGACCGCTCCCTAAATCGTCACTTAGTGGGTCGAAGTCGCGAAGTCGATCTGCTCTGCCAGCTTGATGTCCTTCTCCGTAATCCCACCCGCGTCGTGTGTCGACAGAGTGATCGTCACCTTCTCGACACGCACATCGATGTCCGGATGATGGCTGTGTGTGTCGGCTAGCGTTGCTACCCGATTCACGAAGACGATCGAGTCCCGGAACGAACTGAACTCGAAGGCCTTCATGAGCTTGTTCGACCGTCGCCTCCAGCCCTTCCGGCCCTTAATCCATCCCCGAACCGATTCTGTATTGAGCTTCATATCTCACCTTACGCGAACAAAGATTCAAGTCTTTGTGAAGAAACGACTTATCACGGGTGTGAGCAGTCCAATTCAGCGGCCGTCACCTCCCACACGTACCGAACTAGAAGACACATCCGGGGCCGAAAGCGTTGAGGGGTTGACCCTCGGAAGCGGCCCTTTGTAGACTTTGAGCCCTCCGATATCGGAGGGTATGAATGCCCTTATCGTCTAGTGGCCTAGGATATCGCCCTCTCACGGCGGAGACCGGGGTTCGAGTCCCCGTAGGGGTATCGACGAATGAGCGAGGTCCGGACAGCGGTCCGGGCCTCGCGCGTCTGGTAAGTAGGTCGCTTAGCTCAGCTGGTAGAGCGCCACGTTCACATCGTGGATGTCGCAGGTTCGAGTCCTGCAGCGACCATATACTTCGGCCTCGGCCGACCCTTGGGAAACGTTGGACGTGGGAGGGTTTGAACAACCACTGCGCCGGCGTGACCAACTGCTGGGGCTGGATTCGGCCCACCAGCATCTCGGGAATGAAGCCGTGGAAGGTGTGGTAGTTCTTCCGGCTCACGACCGTAAGCTTGGGGTCACCCCGCTTGATGGCCTTGCACAGCCTCTTGACCAGGTAAACTGCGGCCCACCCCCCCCAAGGCAGACGATGCGCGTGGGCGACGCCTTCACCCTCCGTTCTCCAGGAAGCCCGCAAGACGTTCCCAGATGGGTCTGCGGGCCTCTCCGCTGAGATAGCAGTCCAGGTGTCCGAATCCCTCGAAGGTCTCGCGTTGGATGTTGGCCCCGAGGGCGTCGTGGAGCATATGCCACGTGCGCTCCGTGGCTTCCGGTACGAACATCTGGTTCTCCTGCCCGGAGATGAGCAACATGGGCACGTCGAGGCGGTCGAGGTGCCGGCGATCGTCGTCGTCGAGGATGTCGTCGGCCCGGCTGCTCGGCGCCACGCCCTTGAGAAACGAACTGTTCACCTCGGGGACCAGTTCGCCCATGAGCGCGTGGGTGGCGTCGTTGATCTTCTCGTGGAGGACGATATCACCATACGTCGCGCTGTGACGATGGCACGCGGGGTTGTCGCACGAGTAGGACTTGGGCCACACCGCCGCCAGGAACCCCACGGCCAGATCCCACATTCCCTCGCGAGGCGTGTCCTGGGCCTGGTGCACCATCCGGTTCGCCGGCAACAGCCGGTCGACGCCCAGGCTCACCTTGAGGCGATTCGCCTTGTTCATCACAAGGTGCAGGCCGACCTGGCTGGGCACGAAGGCCTTGATGTGCCCCGGGTCAGTATATCCCCGAACCAGGGATAACATCATGCACGGCGAACTCAGGCAGTGGGCCAACACCGACACCTGTGCCGCGCCGGTTGCCTCTCGGACGTGCTCGATGGCCGCGGGCCAGTCGTACCGCGCCACGTCATCGAAGTCGTATTCCTGGTTGTGCGCCGCGAGGTAGGGGCTGGTGCGCCAGTCGAACAGCCAGATGTCGAAGCCCTCGGCCGCCAGGTATTCGGCGAAGCTCTGCTCGGTGGTGTCGGTCAGGAAGCACAGGGCCGACATCGCCGTGCCGGGAGCCAGGATGACCGGGCCCTTGTCGCCGCCGGCGATATGGTGCACCTGAAGTGCCGCACCGTCCCCGGCGGTCAGGGCGGTCCGGACGGGGGTTGGACATGACAGGGGACGCCGCACTCCGAACAGGGGCGGATGGGCCGCAACTGGGACACCCTCGTTGAGGGAATTGGATGACATGGGACTTCGAGGGAGGAGAGGAGTCTTGACGCAGCCAATGTGTGCCGTTGCCGTGCACAGGCAAGCTCCACACTTAGAGGAACCAGGCGCAGTCGCCCGCGAGCGAGGGGGAGTGTCGAGGACGTCCAGGCGATGGCCCATTCGACACGGGAAGCGGTTCGTTCTATTCTGGTTTCCTTGCAAAGAGCCCTTCGACGGGTACACGGCCCTGGTCAACGAGCCAGAACCCATAATGAAGTTTCTTGCGCCCTGCCTCGGCCGCACGTGGGAGGCTTGGGGGTAACTATTTGAGGACGGAGGAGTTGATAGCGTGGACACCGAACTGCCCACCCTACGCGCCCGTGCGCCGATCGGCGTCCGGATGGCGTTGCTTTTAGCCTTGACCATCTTCGGCTGCGGTGGGCCGGATTCAATGGAGGGAGCCGGCGCGAGCCCGGTCCCGGTGCGTCTCCACGAGGTGGCCCGCGTCGACCGACCCGCGTGGATCGGCCTGAGTGGTGATGTCGAGCCACTGAGGACCGCCAACGTCGGTTTCATGGTACCCGGTCTCGTCACCGCGGTGGGTCCCGAGGAGGGTGATCGAGTCAGGCAGGGCGACCTGCTGGCCGAGCTCGACCCGACCGACTACGAGCTCAATTTGGAGTTGGCCGCCGCCCAACGACAGCGGGCCGAGGACGAGTTCGGACGGGCGCAGGTGGTCTTCGCGGAAGACGGCATTCCGGAGAACGACTTCCAGAAAGCCCAGACGGCTGTCCGCATGGCTCGCGCTCAGGAGGCGATGGCCGCCAAAAAGCTGGCCGATGCTCGCATCACGTCACCCATGAACGGCGTCGTGGCGCGTCGTAACATCCAGCCGGGCGAGCAGGCGGGGCCGGGCTTCCCAGTCTTCACCATCGTCTCCATCGACCCTGTTCAGGTCAGGATCGGGGTTCCGGAAGCTGAAATCGGCCCCATCGCCGTGGGTCAGCGCGCAGACATCACGATCCCGGCGTTGGATGCCGCCTTCGAGGGCCGTGTCCGGCTCGTGGGGATCGCGGCCGACCCAACGTCGCGGACGTACACTGTGAAGGTCCAGGTCCCCAACGCGGATGGTCGACTGCGCCCCGGCATGATCGCCGAGGTGCGGGTGGAGACCGACGCGAGAGTGGAGGCGCTGACGGTGCCAGGGGAGGCCATCGTGCGTGGGGCGGACGGAATCACCCGGGTCTTCGTGTACTTCCCGGAAGAGGAGCGTGTTCACGCGCGCCGGGTCGAGGTGGGCTCTGCGTACGGGACGCAGATCGAGATTCGAGAGGGCCTGGCGGGTGACGAGCAGGTGGTCGTCGGGGGTCAACATCGCCTGCGGGAAGGCTCGTTGGTTCAGGTCGCGGAAGGCGGGAGCGGCTCTCCATGAATCTCATCCGGATGTCGCTCCGGCATCCCCAGGTCATCTATGTCGTGACCGCGATAGTATGCCTCGCGGGCATCAACGCCGTGATGACCATGCCGCGCCGCGAGGATCCGAATATTCCGATCCGAAGGGGCCTAGTGTTGGCCGCCTACCCCGGCGCCACCGCCGCCGAGGTGGAGGAACAGGTCACCAAGCGCATCGAGGAACGCCTCTTTGCCTTCGGTGAGGTAAGGAAGGCCAAGACCGTGTCGACGAGCATGATCGGTGGCGTGGTCATCGACGTCACTCTCGAGAACTCCGTGAAGGAGGCCGACCAGTTCTGGTCGAAGCTCCGTCACGACCTCAACGAGCTGGGCGTCACAGATCTACCAAAGGGCGTTCTCGGGCCCATCGTCAACTCTGACTTTGGCGACGTGATCGCAATCCTCCTCTCTGTCACCGGTGAGAATTACGGGTATCGAGAACTCCAGGGATACCTGGAGCGTGTGGAGGCCGAGATCCTCCGACTCCCAGCGGTATCCAAGGTCAAGCTTATCGGGGAGCAGGAAGAGAAGATCTACGTCACCAGTACGATGCAGCAGCTCGTGCAGTACGGAATCACGCCCCTCCACCTGGTCGGAGCCCTCCAGGATCAGAACGTCATTTCCGAGGCCGGGGCCTTCGACGCCGCGAGCACCCGGGTGCCGATCCAAACGGCGGGGCTCTACGGGAACGAGGACCAGATCCGCAGGCAGATCGCGGGGGTTTCCCCCACGGGGGTCCCGATCTACATCGGCGACGTGGCCAACGTCCAGCGGCGGTACTCTGATCCAGACTTCCTCGTGCGGGCGAACGGTCAACCGTCCGTCATGCTCAGCCTCGAGATGCGCGAGGGCTACAACATCGTCGAGTTCGGGCGCGAGGTGGACGAGACGATCGCCGAAGTCAGGCTCCGACTGCCGCCCGACGTCCAGGTCGAATCCATGGTCGACCAGCCCAAGGTCGTCGAAGAGCGTATCGGGCACTTCATGAGTGAATTCGGGATGGCACTCATCGCGGTGATCGCCGTGACCCTGTTGCTGCTCCCGTTCCCTGTGGCGACGGTGGCGGCCACGGCGATTCCCGTAACCATCCTCATGACCTTTGCGATGTTGCGGGGGTTTGGGATCGAACTGCACCAGGTTTCGCTCGCGGGGCTCATCGTGGTGCTCGGCTTGGTGGTGGACGACGCCATCGTCATCGCTGACAACTATGTGGAACTCCTCGACCAAGGGCTTTCGAGGCACGATGCCGCCCGGCGCTCCGCCGCCGAACTCGCCATTCCGGTTCTCGCGGCCACGCTCACCATCGCCGCGGCCTTCTTGCCGCTCGCGCTCATTCCCGGCCAGATGGGTGAGTTCATGCACGCACTCCCCATTACCGTGGCCCTGGCGCTGGCCAATTCGTACGTGGTGGCCATGCTCCTGACTCCGTTGCTGTGCCGGACCTTCATCAAGAAGGGGCTGCACGTCGACCAGCCGACCGACGCCGAGGCTCCCAAGCGTCGGGGGCCCCTGGACATCCTGCAGGACGCCTACGACAGCACGATCGCCCTGGCCATGAAGAACAAGCGACTGACCATGGCGTTCGGCATTCTGGTGGTGGCGGCCGGTGGCGTTTTCGCCAGCATGGTGCCCCAGCAGTTCTTCCCGGCGGCCGATCGCGACGAATTCGCTATCAATGTCTGGATGCCCGAGGGCACGCGCCTCGAGGCGACGGACGACGTCACTCGGGTTGTGGAGGAGGTCCTCGCCGCAGATCCCGACGTGCGGGAGTACGCTTCCTTTGTCGGCGTGGGCGCCCCTCGCTTTTTCTTTTCGTTCGAGCCGGTGCTTCCGCGGCCGAACACCGCCCAGATCATCGTTCGCACGGTCGCGGTGGACGTCACGCCGGAGGTAGTGAAACGGCTGCGGGCCGCGTTGCCCGGCCACGTCCCCGAGGCGGAGGTGGAGGTGCAGCGCTTGATAATGGGGGATCCCATGTGGGCTCCCATCGAAGTCAGGATTGCGGGCGAGGACCTGTCCGTGTTGCGCTCGATGGGGGACCGCGCGGCCATGGTCCTGGAAGACACGCCGGGCAGTTTCATGGTGCGCAACAACTTCCGCGAGGACTCCTACGCCCTTCAGGTTGACCTGCGACCGGAGGTCGCCAGCCGACTCGGCATGAGCTCAACGGTGGTCTCCAACCTGCTGGCCGGAACGTTCCTGGGAACGCCGGTGTCGACGTTCTGGGAGGGCGATGATGCCGTTGACATTGTGCTGCAGCTGGATGAGAGCCATCGGGATTCCTTCGAGGACCTCGGCAGCACCTACGTCGTCTCACCGGTGGCTCGAGTGCCGCTCCGCGGGATCGCCGATCTGAACCCGGTGTGGCATTCGAGCCGCATCGTGCGCCGCAATGGCATCCGCACGATCACAGTGGGGAGCTTCGCTCAGGACGGTGTGTTCCCGTCCGTCGTACTGGGGGCTGCGCAGCCCACCCTCGACACTTTGACGCTCGCGGCCGGATACGACCTCTCGTACGGGGGAGAGGTCGAGATCCAGACCGAGAGCTTCGGCTATCTGAGTGTCGGCATGCTCGTGAGCATGCTGCTGATCGCACTGATTCTGCTCTTCCAGTTCCAGCGGGTGAAGGACGTCCTGGTCGTCATGGTATCGATTCCCTTGGCGCTGTTTGGGGCGTACCTGGGCCTGCTGATCACCGACAATCCGTTCGGCTTCACCGCCTTCATGGGGCTGATCAGCCTGACCGGAGTCGTCGTGCGCAACGCCATCATCCTGCTCGACTTCATCCATGAGCGGATGGCCGAGGGTGGCACGCTCGAGGAGGCCGCGCTCGAAGCAGGGCGGCGGCGCCTCCGCCCCATCTTCCTCACCACGATGTCTGCGGCCGCCGGCCTCACGCCCATGATCCTTTCCGGTTCGGCGCTCTGGTCCCCGATGGCCAGCGTGATTGCTGTGGGCATCGTCTTCTCGATGGTGTTCACCCTGGTGGTGGTGCCTGTGCTCTATGTCTTGGTGTCGCCGAATACCGAACCCTCCCCCGCTGCCGTCTGAAGATGCAACGACCATGGTGAGATCCTCCCTGCCAACGGCGCTGCTCTTAGGCGCACTCCTCGCTGCCCCCGCCGGGGGCCAGGAAACCTCGCGCATCCTGACGCTCGGACAGGCCCTCGAGATGGCCAGGGAGGGGAACCCTGGCCTCAACGTGGTCCGGCAGAAGGTGGAGGAAACACGCCAGAGCAGTTCCATCGCCTTCACCAACTACCTGCCGCAGATTCGAACGCAGGCCAGTTACCTGGCCAACAACAACACGCAGGGAATCCTCCTGCCGGCTGGGTCGCTCGGCTATTTCTCCGAGTTGGGAGGCAAGTTTCCGCGGACTGATCGCACCGTCCCCCAGGGGGGCACCAACGTCTTCTTCGCGCTGACCACGATCACACAACCCCTCACCCACTACTTCAAGATCCGCGAGGGCCGGGGCGTTCTGAGAGCCGACGAGGAAGTTGCGGGGGCCGGACTCCGCTCGGCCGAACAGGACGTCTCCCTTGGCGTGCTCCGTGCGTACGCGGGGCTCCTGCTCGCCGACCTCGGCAGAGACGCCGCCCGGGAGCGCGTTGCCGCGAGCGAGGAGCGGATGGCCTACCTCGCGTCTGCCGTAGAGGCGGGTACCGCCGCTGATCTGGCCGGAAGGGAGGCCCGGATACGCTGGCTTCAGGCCCGACAGGTGCTCCTGGAGCGGGAAGGCGAGGTTGACGATCTGACGTACGTGCTGGCGGATGCGGTGGGCCTTCCGGCCGGGACCCGCGTGGAGGTCACTCCGCCCCCACCTTCAGCGGTGACCGACGAGCCTCTCGATTACTATGTCGAGACGGCCTTGCGTAGTAGTCCCGGCCTTCTCGAGGCGCGAGCGATGGTCAACAAGGCCACCCACGGTGTCGGCGCAGCGCGCGCTGAGTACATCCCCGAAATCGGGATCCTGGGAGCGCATCTCTATCAGAACTCCGTCCCGTTCTTTCCCAAGAATACGATGGGCATTGGGATATCGGGGAGTTGGACCATCTTGGACTTCGGGGCCCGGAGAAAGACCGTGCGGGAGCGCCGCGCCCAGCTCGGACAAGCGGAGAGTAACCTGACCATGGTCGAGGGCAGGGTGCGCGGAGAGGTCGAGGCCGCCTACCGGAAGCTCGCTCGGGCGAGGGATCTGGTCGAGCTGGCCAAGGATGCACTCGCGCTGCGCACCGAAGGCTCTCGGCTTCGCATCGTGGCGGTGACCGCCGGCTACGCGGTAGCCGCGCAGGAGCGCGAGGCGATCGCCGATCGCCTGGAGGCCGAGATGGACATGTTGAAGGCCGAGATGGGCTACCGGATCGCCATCGCGGAACTCGGACGGGCCGCCGGGATCCTCGGCCGCTGACTCTGATCCAAGAAAAAACCATGACAGCAGACGAGCACACGAAGTCAGACGCCGCCGGCGTCACATTCACCGAGACCATGCGCGGGTTCGTGTCGACCCACGCCACCGACGACTACGAAACGGGTTGGGCCACGGGAAAGGCCGAGGGCTCCCTCCTCGACTTCACGGTCACCGTGATCGCACCCGACGTCGACGCGCTGATTGCCGATCCGAATCACGAAGCGCTCCTGAGCGGCACCGTGACCGCGCCGGCCCTTTCACCGATGCCCCTCCGGGTGGGGAAGGGTCGCTTCTTCCTCCTCGTGCGTGATCCCGAGCAGGCCCGTACTCGCAAGATGATCTACCACATGCCCCTGTCAGCCGATGACGGTCGACACTTCTACATGGACGGATTCAAGACCATCCATGACGATGCGGGCCCCGACATCTGGTCGGACACGACGACGCTCTTCGTCACGGTCAGGGAGGGTGACGAGGCGGGGCCGGTGGTGGCCAAGGGGATCGTGAAGATCCTCATCAACGATTTCAGGAAACAACTTGGTACGATGAAAGCCGTGGGCGCGCGCAACAAGCTCCAGGAACTTCAGGCCATGGCAAAGTTCGGGAGTTTCTTCATGGGCGCCTTGACCGAGGTCTACGGGGGTGTCTTCGCCCGACCGAGCGCGTCCGACCCGGATGCGCATTCTGCAGCCACGTCTCGACCCACGCCCCTGGAGGAAGAAGCATGAGCACCGAGAACGGACACCAGCACGGCAGCCTGAACGACCTCTTCGAGTATCCCTTAATGTCGGCGTTGGTCGACCGGCGCACGCGACGCCTGGCCCGCGGCACATCGATGAAGGCCGGACCCCTCTCCCACGAGAGCAAGAACGACCCGGCGCCATTGTCGGCGCTCGAGGAAGCGATCCTGATCACGTGCGTGACGGGAATCACCGGCGTCACCACGCACGACGGACCCCTCACCAAGGCCGACGGGACCGACGAGCTCGGGACACCCTTCCTCCACATCATGGCACGCACGGGAAGTAGCGCGGACAACTGCCAGGCCACGCACTTCTTCATGATCAACGACGACGGGATTTTTCTGCTTCGGCATCCGACGGGCAAGGAGGCTCTTGCGCTGCTCACATCGCTGCCCCCCCGATGGGCCGATTGGAGCGAAAGCGATTGGATCCGTGCGGCCGACAGTTGCAAGATTCGCGTCTCAGACCGGCGCATGGAGTTCCCCCGGGAGTGGCCGTACTACCTCGGTTGGAACGCACAGATGTCCAACGTCCCCGGGTCCACCGTCCTCTTCCCGGTCGTGGACTGCACCTCGCAGTACATCAACGCGCTGCTCATCATCGCCAGCGAACCGGACGGAAAACGCCCCATCTTCGTCGACGACTGGCGCACGTTCCACCCCAAGGGCCTCGTGGAGCGGATGGCCAAGCTCGCGGGCACCCTGGGAATGGCCGAGAAGGTTCCCTATCACCCCATAGGGGGCCTCAAGTGGGTGCGCAACGGGTTCGTCAACAAGGACAACGTCGCCCCCCTGGGCTTCGGCGGGGCCTTACGTACGGACTATGAGGCGTTCTTCTACTTCCAGAACCTCATGCTGGTGGGGCAGGCCATGGGCTTGGGCGGTTGGATCCACGGATCCGTCTTCCCGCCATACGTCTTCCAGGACGATCCCGCCAAGGGATTGCATGGACTCGGCTTCCGGTTCCAGCAACCGAACACGCTGTCGCCGTGGGCTCCGGTTCCGGCTTCACAGCCGAACCCCATCGGCATCGACGGCATCCTGGAAGGCCTCACACCTCCCTACGTGAAGTCCATGGATGAGGCGGTGGACCGGGTCATCGAGGCCAAGTACAGCGCCGCCGGGGGCGCGTACGGCGACGAGGACGTGTTCTCGCGGCAGTACAAGGACCGCGCCAGCGCTGGAAAGTACATGAAGAAGGCCACGAAGTTCGCGCCCAGGCAGGTCGAGTACGTGAAGGAGATGTGTAACTACATCTACGATACGTACGGACGCTTCCCTGCCCACGTCGACGCCTTCTACACGCCGGGCATGTGGCTCCAGTTCTCACACCTGGAGATGGAGTACTACGACCGCTACTACGACAAGGCTCAGTACGAGCGTCAGGCGGCCCACGACAAGCTGTGGCACGGACGCTGAGGAGACACGCTCTATGACGACGATCGAGAGCCCCGACGCCCGGGATGGAGGCACCACGGCGTTGCCCGGCAACCAACTCGGTAGGATCTTCTGCCTGACGCTTTTTACACCCATCCGCAGGCAATGGGTGCCTGTGCTGGCAGCGGCGATGTGGGTGGCGAAATGGATCCCGTTCGCGCAGAAGCACATCCTCCAGTTCAACTTCATCCGGTTCGTGCGCTGGACCATCGTGCGGGACCTCCCCCACAACGGCCCACCTCAGGAGCGGGACCGGCTCAACTACGCCTACCTGTTCTTCGAGAGCAACTTCGATGGGCCATGGCAGCACTACATCGATGCGTTCGCGTACTGCATCCCTCTGGACATCCGGTTCGTCTGGGGCCGCGGTTTCGCGTTCCCGAGCCCACCCCCCGCGGAGCCGTTGAAGAAGTGGATCGCCATGAACAGCATGGATGGGGGCAGCTACTACTGCGGGTACCCGCAGGCGAGCACGCGGATGGTGAAGGGCGCGCTGGCCACCGGCGACGCCTTGGGCGGGCTTATAGCGGACTCGGAGAGGCTCGGCGCGGACGAGTTCAAGGTGCGCTATGAGCAGTTCCTCTCCAGCGTACAGGGGCACCTCTGATGGGGGAATCGCGTAACCGCACGGGAACCGCGTACGCGCTCACCGTCCTGACTGCGATCCTTCCGGGCCACGAAGAGAAGCTTCGTCAGACCATCGAGAGTCTCCCCCTCGGAGAGGACTCTCCACTGGCGCGGCTCGGAACGATCCACACATCACGCATCCAGATTGTCGACCACCTGGTCTACCAAGGAGCCCCGCAAAAGCGGGACCAACTCCGTTCGAACTACCTGGTGTTCACGGCGGCCTTCGATGGCGCGGATCTTGATGTCTTCCTGGCTTCCATCGCCGACAAGCTACCGGCGGCGGCGGACTCTTGGTGGCGCCATTGCGTTGGGTATCCCGGCTTGAAGGACCGCGCAGCCTTCGGCCATTGGATCCGGCACAACCAGCTGCACACGTCCCTGTTCGCCGTGGCGTCCCCCAACCGCAGTGTTTCCGATGTGGTGGACAGTCTCGCCCTACGCGAGCAGGTGCTGGAATTCGCGATCGCCAATCAAGGGGTGGACGCAGTGGAGCTGCAGAAGCGGTTTCGTACAACCTTCGTGGAGGGTATCTGATGCAGAAACGTCGGCAGGCCGTAGGTTCCGGTGGGGAGCGACCCCTTCTGCAGCGTCGCCCCCTCAATCTTCCACGACGCCACGAAGAGCAGTCCGAGGTCGAAGCCGCCGACATCCAGGGGAACGTGCTGCGCGGGTATTCCCACCCGATGGCGGCGTACATCTTCCTCCGCATCGATGACGTGGCCAAAGGCAAGGCACTCATCGACAGGATGCTCCCCCGTATCACGACGGGTCAGCCCTGGTGCGACACCGCCCCCACCACGGCCATCCAGGTCGCTTTCACGTATGCGGGTCTTCAGCGCCTGGGTGTTCCCGACGAGATGCTGGCTACGTTCCCGGAGGAGTTCCGAGAAGGCATGGCCGCCCGGGCCGAATCCCTCGGCGATCGCGGTCCCAGTGCCCCGGAGCAGTGGGAGTCCGGTCTGGGGACCGGAGAGGCCCACGTGCTCGTGACGGTATGGGCCGTGGACAACGAGCACCTGGACGCGGTGCGCGAGGAGTTGCGGCAGGTGGGAGCCTCCGCGGGCGCCACAACGGTGATCAACGAGACCCGGGCGGAGGCCCTCAAGCACGGACGTGATCACTTCGGCTTCTTTGACGGCATCTCGCAGCCCGCCGTGGAAGGAACCGGGGTCCAGGGGCGGCCCGGCGACGGCCAGCCCAACGGTGCAGGCGGTTGGCGGGACGTGGCCACCGGGGAGTTCGTGCTCGGGTACGTGGACGAGGACGGCACCCTTCCCGACGCTCCCGCGGAGCCGTTCCATCGGAACGGTACGTTTATGGTCTACCGGAAGCTGCAACAACACACCGCTGCGTTCAGGAGGTCCATGGAGGAGCAGGGGGCGCGCTACCCGGGCGGAGCGGAGATGCTCGCTGCCAAGGTTGTGGGGCGGTGGCGCGACGGCACCCCGCTGAGCACCTCTCCGGAGGCGCCGGACGCCGACGTGTCCGCGGACCCGCTACGTATCAACGACTTCTCGTACATGGACGATCCCAAGGGGCTCAAGTGCCCCATGGGGTCGCATATCCGACGTTGTCACCCGCGTGATTCCGAGGGGTTCTTCGGTGGGCGGCTCACCAACAGGCACCGCATCATCCGGCGTGGGCGTTCCTACGGCCCGGTGCTGCCCAAGGGGGCCGCGGACGACGGGCAGGACCGGGGACTCGTCTTCGTGTGCTTCAACACCAGCATCTGGCGTCAATTCGAGACCATCCAGAGCCTGTGGTTGGACGATGGCGACCCCTTCGGCGTCGGCCCCGATAAGGACCCCCTCATTGGATGTCCGGCGGACGAATCCGGCAAGATGACCATCCCCGGTAAGCCCCCCTTCTTCCTCACGCCTCTACCCCGCTTCGTAACCCTGCGGGGGGGCGAATACCTATTCCAGCCGAGCATGGCCGCGCTTCGCTGGTTGGCGGACTTTTGATATGAAGTCTTGGATCGTTCGTGTTTTGGTGATCGTGGTCGCCATGTTCGGCGCCCTCGTCGTCGCTTCTTGTGGCGACGACATCACCGGGCCGGATCCGGTGGTCGACGTGGAGGCACGTCTCTTCGACGCCATGAACCGGGACGACTACGCGTCGGCCGGGGACTTCGTCGGAGAGCTGTGGGAACTGCACGACAAGGACCCCGAGAACCATCGAACCACGTTCCTGCTCGGAGCCACCGCGCTCTGGTGGCTGGGAGAGGTGGCTCGTCCAGAAACGGTCAACGGGCTTCAGGTCGTCGCTCAGGCGATTCCCTTGATTCTGGAGAGCTTCTTCGACGTCATCCTCAACGACGACCGGAACGGGCCGGGGGCCAGCGGTCTGTTGGGCGCCTTCCTCTTCGAAACCGGCTTCGACCGGGCCCAGGGGAGCGCGCTCGTGGACAGCGCTGCCAAGTATGTACCCGAGGTGGGCTTCTTCCAGCAGATGCACATCCGCCGCTTCGCCGCGGCCGACGACACGGTCACCGCAAACGCCATCGAGGCCGGCTTCAAGTTCTGGGAGTACTGTGCCGGAGTGCCCGTCGACCGGGACAACCCGGACTTCACAGATCTAGTGCGGCTGCCCACCGAAGCGATGCCCGAGGGCTTCTGCTGGGGGTCGCCGCGCGTTCCGCACGGTTTCGAGGGTAGTTGGCTGATCACGGGCGACCTGCTCGTGAAGGGAGGCCATCTAGGTGCAGCCAAGCGGGCCTACCTCAACGCCCGCCTGGGCGTCAACTACGACCGGTGGAAGCACAAGGACGAGTTGGAATCGCGTCTCTCGGAGGACCTCGAGGCGCGTTACGCGACGTATTTGAACCGGAACCCCGAGCTCTGGGCACCCGTCGGCCTGCCGCCCTTCTCGTGCACTCAGTGCCACGCCAGCAAGTTCTGACCCTGCGATAACAGAGCCGATTGGGCCGGGGCTCTACGAGGAGGTCTGCCGCTCCAGGTGCTCGAGGATCAGCGGGAAGACGTCGCGGGCGGCGTCCTTCCCGATGAGGCAGTCCATATCGCCGTAGTCGGGAATCACCGTGTGGTGATAGAAATCCGGCCCATTGGCGTCGGCCAGCGCCGCCATGGTCGCCTGCGTGCTCTCCGGAAGGAAGCACGCATTGTCCGCGCCGTGCAGGAACGTGATAGGCAGGGCCAGACGGTCCAGGTCCCGTAGCCAGGACCCCCCGGTGGCGCGCACCGCGTGCCCTTCGCGCACCATGCGCGCGAGGTGGTCGAAGACCTGGAGGTTCACGACCCCAAAAAGTTCGTGAAGGGCTTCGTGCGTCGCCAGGTTGATCTGGTCGTGCTCGTAGAGCGGTCCGTACATGAAGGTGATTCGTCGGCATACCGGGCTTGAGCACCGTTCCTCCAGCTCGACTGGGAGGAGTCTAAGCCCCACGTCGAAGAGCCTGTTCTTCCACCCCTTGGTGCCACCCCCGTCGGCGCGCAGGGACTGTTGCCCCAGCGCCTTGATCACACCAGGAAGGTAGAGTCCGGCTTTGACGCGGGCCGCCCGTTGCGTGACGACGTGGAGCCCGCCCTGTGAGCACACTGCGGAGCGCACCCCCTGGAGCCCCCCCACGATCGCCATGAGCAGGGTCGTCGCTCCAAGGCCGTGGGCGACCACGTCGACCGCTGCCGCTCCCGTGAGCTCGCGGACCTTGCCCACCGCTGCGGGGAGATCCTGCTCGGCGATGAGGTCGGCCGTGAACTGGTCCTCGGAGCCGGCGATGTCGATGCTCGCGCGGCTGTCCAGAACCCACACGTCGTACCCGCTCGCGGCGAGGTACTCCACGAGGTTCACATCCACCGTATCCACCGCGAACACCTGTCCGGACATGCCCAGGCCGTGGACCAGCAGGACCGGTCCCTTGGAGCCACCTTCATAGCGCACCAGCCGAAGCGACACGCCGTCGGCCGTACTGAAGTAGTGCGCATCCGGGGGATCGACCACCAATTCCCTGCGCGTCCTGGCCGTGGCTCCCGGATCGAGTGTGCTGCGGGGCGCGAGCACCCCACCGTACGTATCGTACAAGGCACCGGCGAAGAATTTCCCGAAGTCGGCCATGGCCTTCAGGCGCCGGGCGATCCCCCCGGCGTTGGTGATCTTGAACGTCCGGAGTTGCTTCGAGAAGTCCTTGGTCTTGATGCGAAGGACGCCACGCCCGACCACTGGGCCCGATTCATCTTCTCCCTCGTGGACCGACACGAACAGGGTGGTGGTGTCCGACCAGACGTCGAAGCCTCGGTCATCGTGGATACGCTTGAAGCCGTGCAGGAAGAACGTCCGGCCGTCGGGATGCTCCATGGGCATCTTGTACGTCATCCGCCGCGTACGCACCTCGTCGGGGTCGACCGTCAGGAGGTGGAACGTGCCCTTAGTGACGCTGAACGGCTCCGTCGACAGCGCAGGAACCGAGACGCTCCCGTACAGGCTCGCGCTGTGGTCCGGCCGGCGCAGCATGTCGTACAGGTCGTCTGAGTTTACCGTGAGCGTGAACTCGAGGGGCGAGTCGGACTCCTTCCCCTGCTCCGCGGCCTCTGCGAAGTCCAGGTCCGACCCGAGGGAGAAGAACCCCCTCATGGCCTCGGTGAACTGAACGCCGACTCGCTTCTCCACGGACGCGGCCCTGGGGGCAGACGGGAGGTCGTACGGGATCTCCCATCCGCGATCACGGGCGATGAGGTCGGCGGTCCGCTCTGCCAGGGCGGAAATCGTAAGCAACGGGTTGACCCCCAAGGAGCGCGGAATCACGGACCCGTCGGAGACGTAGAGCCCGTCGTGGACCTGGTCCCCCGACTCCCCCGAGAACACTCGGCCCCGGTGGTCGACTACGCCCGTCTCCGAGGTCTCGCCCATGCCGCAGCCACCCAACGGGTGGACCGTGACCAGGCTCTTCCCGGCGAACTTCGTCCAGAGCGGGTTCGTGACGTACGTGCCTCCCAGGGCAGCGGTAGCCCGGAGCAACTCGCCGTTGATTTTGTCGAACACGGCCTGGGATCCCACGCCGGGCCACGCGATGCGAACGCGGTCATCCGCCAGATGGATCCGGCCAGCCGAGTCGTCGTGGGCCATGACGAGAAAGGTCTGCGTGTTGCCGACGGCGCCAGTGCTCCCACCAGGCACGAGTGCCTGGATCTCCCGGTACTTCTCCTCTGCGTAGTCGCGCAGGCCGGCGTCTGTGTCCTCGCCGACCGCCCGGGAAGCCATCAGCAACGCCGGGGCCAGAATGGGGCCGAGAGTCGAGGGGATAACACCTTCCTCGATGATCATCCCGTCGTTCAGCCGGTCCGTTCCTCGTAGGTCGATAACCGACGTGATGCAGGGCCCGGGCCCTTTCTTCCCGCGCGTGCTTCCCACGCCCACGCCACCGATGAACTGGTCGGCGTTGTAGGCGAATCCGAGCACATCGCCGTTGCCCGTGAACCCCTCCCCAAGCCGGTCAGACACGGGCAGGCCGGATTCCCTCGAGCGGAGCAGGATTTCCGTGCTTCCCAAGCTACCGGCCGCCAAGACCACCACGTCGGCCGCCACGAACAGGCCGGGCGCGTTGAACCGCTTCGGACCCGCCTCCAGCAGATCGAAGTGGACGACCCACCGCGTGCCCCGACGCTCCACACGGCGCACGGCGGTGCACGTGAAGATCTCCGCCCCGTGGTTCCGTGCGTCGGGGAGGTAGTTCATCATCAACGTGTTCTTGGCTCCCACGTTGCACCCGCCGACGCAGTTGCCGCACGAGTTGCATGCGGGTTGCTCGACCCCGACGTGGTTGATCCGATCTTCGAAGTTCACCGTGATAGGGAGCCGCTCGAACCTGGCGCCCATGGCCTGAGCCGACTTCTCCATGGCCTGGAGCTTCGGAGGAGACTGATCCGACGGTAGGGGCGTGGGGCGGAGCATCTCCTGGGCACGCCGGACACCCTGGGCGACCCCATGCTGGACGTCCGCGCGGATCGCGTCGGGCCACAGTGGATCGGCCCACACCCGCTCGTCCGGAGGAATGGCGACGTTGGCGTTGATGAGCGACGTACCCCCGAGCCCGCATCCGGACAGCACGCTAATGTCCGGGTTGATATGGAGGTCGAACAGCGCTGTCGAGGAGCCGATCCGACGGTCGGGCGAATCCGCCTGAATCTCCCGAAGCCCCTCTGCCGAGTTCTCGGGGAAGTCCCCGGGGTGACGCTCCTCGCCGCGTTCGAGGAGGCACACGCGGCGTCCTGCCCGCGCAAAGCGGCTGGCGGCGATGGCCCCGCCGTAGCCCGACCCCACCACCACCACGTCGTACTCCCTCGCCAACTGTTCGATGGGTGTGGCCAGGTTGCTCATGCGCTCTGTTGGACCTCTGAATGGGTGTGGTCGTCCTTGGGTGCGGCAGCGGGAAACGGGTCCCCGTTCTGGGTCAGCTCCTCCACCGACCCAAACCACTCCTGTCCGTTCGAGATGGCGACACAGTGCGGCTTGGAGAACCACCCACCTGTGTTGTAGTAGCGGGCGCCCGAGGACAGACGCACAGTGCCGGCAAGGTGCGTATGCCCGAAGATCACCGTGTCGAAGCCACGGGCACCGACCTCCTCAGCACCCTGGCGGAAGCAGTCGCGTTCTCCCTCGATCACCTCACCGGGACGGTCCTTGTTCCGCTGCGCCTTGGTCTTGAACCCGGACAGAAGGAACTCGGCGAAGCCGATGATGGCGAGGTTGAGGTCATGGACCCGATCGTAGAACGCGGGGCTCACGCTGATAGCCAGCAAGCCGATGAACGTGAACACCGAATATGTACGGGGGAATTTGAGGAACATCCCGTCGTACATATGGCCGTGCTCGATGCGGATCCGCTTGTCCCCACAATGCACGTTCAGGAAAGGCACCACGGTCAGCCGGCCGATGTCGCTGAGGAAGTGCTCCAGCACGATGTCGTGGTTGCCCACGGTGTGGTAGATCTTGCGATCGGTCGCCCCGAACTTGAGAAACAGGGGCGTACATGCCGCCAGGTCGCCCGTGAGTTGGGACAAGGCCATCTGTTGGATGTCCACGCCATCGCCGTTGATGCAGATGGAGTAGTTGTTTTCGATGGCGAAATGAAGGAAGTCCATGAACGAGCGGCGAGGCCGGTGGAGTCGGTTCCCGAGATGGACGTCCGAAACCACGAGAAGGCGGTCCTCGGTGACCGTGGTGTTCATGGCTCCGTCTCTTCGTCGGGTCTGGACGCGGCGTACTCCGACGCAGCCGTCATCATGAAAGAGGAGCGTGCCAGCCGGTTCCCGAACTCGGCACCCGCCACTCTGAAGACGAGCTTGTCGTTCAGTTCGCGGACCCTTCGGCTCATTTGCTGGAGCAACTCGAAGGCGAACGTGGGGTCCCGGCGGATCTGGAGCAGGAGCGAGCCGGGCCGAAAGACCACGAGGGTGGTTGCACCACACGCGCGCGCATCGGCGCTGCGAGGCAGGCCCTCCAGGAGAGACATCTCGCCGAAGAAGGCGCCCCTGCTCAGCAGGGCAAGGCGGACCTCGTGTCCCCCCACCTGCTTGACGATCTCCACAGCCCCGCGCTGGATGACGAACATCTCTCGGGTCTCTTCGCCCTCCCGGACGATGATGTCACCGTCGGCGAAGGACTGCGTTTCGTGGTGGGAGAATTTCTTCATGGGTCAGGATGGGGAACCGGCGACGGTGCCCTCGGGGGGAATCCGGTCGATGAACGTCCTGAGATGCCGCGCGAACTCATGGTATTCCACGACCAGTGGAGCGGTGATGGACACCTGTGGGGGAGTCCGGGCACATTTCGCCTCGTAGCAGAGCAGCATCGGAGCCGGGTCCGCCCCAATGAGTTGCGCCGCCGACTCGATGACCTCCATCGTCTTCAGCGGCGCCTTGCGTCCGCTTAAGCGGAGAGCCGTCCGCATGTACGCCGCGAACGACGGGGTCCCGCTGACGAGGAGATTGCCGAGTTCCCGTGGGTCGTTCGCCGCCAGGAGTGTACGGAGACGAAGGTGCAGGATCGTGTCGCGGATCTCGTGCTCAGCGTGGAGGCGCACTTCGTGGTACTTCGGTGACGCGGCGGCAACGGGATCTCCTCCGTAGAGAACCTTCCGCGCGTCCTGCATGTCCGCGATCTCGAGGGCGAACGTGTCGCCCATTCCACCCCATTCTTCACAAGAGAAGATGTGCGGGGGCGTGTTTCCGGCGCGGACCCACTGCTGGAGCATTGGGGCTGCGGCCGCGAGCTGTTGTGCGTCGACCTCATCCAGCAGGACGAGAACGTTCACGTCGCTCATGCCTGGAATGGCTTCACCCCGAGCGACCGAACCGAACAGCACAACGCTTCGCAGGGCACTGCCGAAAATAGTGACGAACTGCTTCGACAGTTTCTCAGCGGTCGACAGAGGGTCGAGCATGGGGCAGTGCGAGTCGAATGAGGAATCGAAAATCGGTGGGGCCGAGATGGGCCGATGGTATGGAAGAGGGTATGGGAGAGGCAGGCAGGCAGCAAGCATAGCGCGGTCCCGCTCCGGCAGCGTTAGGATGGCGCCATGTCAAGTCGCATCTACCTGCTCCGTCACGGCCAGAGCCAGGCCAACGTCACAGGTCTGGTGGCCAGCAACCGAACCAATGCCGCCGCCGCTTTTGGGCTGACCTCCCTGGGGCGTGACCAGGTGCGGGCTTCGGTGGGTGCCGCGATGGCGGCGGGTGAGCTCCCCCCGGGGTGTCCCATCGTGTGCTCTCCCCTTTTGCGCGCCGTCCAATCGGCGCAGGAGGCAGCGGCGATCCTCGGTGGGGACGTTCGGGTGGACGATCGGCTGATCGAGAGGGCCTTCGGAAGCCTGGAGTTGGGGCCCGACGACGCGTACGAGGGCGTCTGGTCTGAGGACCGTGAAGATCCGGGACATGAGCGATGGGGCGTCGAGAGCACCCGGGCGATCCTGGAGCGGGGAGCCTCACTTCTGCGGGAGTTGGCGGAAGGTCCGAACGCCACCGTGCTGAGTACCCACGGGGATGTCGCGTCGGTGCTGTTTTGTGCCTCCCTCGGCCTTCCGCTGGGCCGACACCGCGAGGTCGGGCCCCTGGCCAACGGTGAGCTTCGGCTCTTGGCGCACGGCCTTCCGCCCGCCCGCCCCGCCTGAGCCGGCGGGCGCGCCGTCTCGACTCCGTCCCTCGCGCAGAGACTCAGTGGCGGCCATGTTGGCGCGTATGTCCTCCCAGTCGACTACCCCGGTGTACGGCCTCGATCGCCGTGTGGACGAGTCCATCGTGGTCCGTCTCGGGGGAAGTTGGGCACTCGCCCAGGGGTTACGGGGGGCAGACCTCCTCGAAACGGCTCTCGTTGACGAGCGGCCGGTGGCCATCCGCTTCGACACGGATGATCTGGGGGACTGGGACAGCAGCCTGCTCACGCATTTGGTCGCGGTCTCCGCTCTCGGCAAGGAGTACGGCGTCGATGTCGACACCTCGGGGCTGCCGCTGGGACTTCAACGACTCCTGTCGCTCTCCCAGGCCGTTCCGGCCCGGCCCGACGCGCGCACGGCGACGACGGGCAGCGACTTCATCGACCGCGTGGGAGAGACCGCCCTCCAGACCCACCGCGTCGCGTGGGAAGGGGTCGACTTCGTCGGCGACCTGACCATCGCGTTGGGCAGAGCCCTGCTGGGCCGCGCCCGGTTCCGCGGGTCGGACCTCGCGCTGCTGGTCGAGCAGAACGGCTTCGAAGCGCTACCCATCGTGACCCTCGTGACGTTCCTGCTGGGACTCATCCTGGCGTTCGTAGGCGCGGTCCAGCTCCAGACGTTCGGCGCCACGATCTACGTGGCCGATCTCGTCGGCGTCGCCATGGTGCGGGACATGGGGGCCCTCATCACGGGCATCGTGATGGCCGGCCGCAGCGGTGCGGCGTTCGCGGCGCAACTGGGCTCCATGAAAGTGACCCAGGAGACCGACGCGCTCACCACCATGGCCATCTCGCCGATGGAGTTCCTCGTGGTGCCGAGGGTGTTGGCGCTATGCCTGATGATGCCCCTCCTGACGCTCTACGGCGACGCGATGGGCGTCCTGGGCGGCGGGTTCGTGGGCCTGACCATGCTCGACCTCTCGGCCATGGAGTACCTCCGTCAGACCAGCACCGCGGTGAGCCTGACGGACGTCGCTGGCGGAGTCCTGAAGGGAACCGTGTACGGAATCCTCATCGCGATCTCGGGCTGCCTCAGGGGGATGCAGTCGGGGAAGAGCTCGTCGGCCGTGGGTGACGCCGCTACATCGGCGGTGGTGACCGGGATCGTGAGCATCATCATCGCGTGCGGGATGTTCGCCTTCGTCTTCTACACGTTGGGCATCTGACTGTGCTTTCGTCAGGTCCGGTCCAGGATACGGCGGCCATCACCGTCCGCGACGTGACGATGGCGTACGGCGACTTTGTGCTCCAACGCGACCTCGACTTCAGTATCGCCAAGGGGGACATCTTTGTCATCATGGGCGGAAGCGGGTGCGGCAAGAGCACGTTACTGCGTCACCTCGTGGGCCTGAACACGCCGGCCAGGGGAGAGGTCTACTACGGGCCGGAGAGCTTCACCGCGGCGGAGCCCGCGCGTCGCCGTGAGATCTTGCGTCGTGTCGGCGTCCTGTACCAGAGTGGGGCGCTCTGGAGTTCCATGACTCTCGCGGAGAACGTGGCCCTCCCCCTCGGCGAGTTCACGGACCTCAGTCCCAAGGAGATCCGGGAGGTCGCCTCCCTGAAGCTGGCGCTGGTCGGGCTTTCCGGCTTCGAGGACTACCACCCGTCCGATATCAGCGGAGGCATGCAGAAACGCGCCGGGCTGGCACGGGCCATGGCCCTGGACCCGGAGATCCTGTTCTTCGACGAGCCGGGTGCCGGGCTGGACCCGGTGAGCTCGGGGCTCCTGGACAACCTGATCTTGGAGCTACGTGACAGCCTCGGTGCCACCGTCGTGATCGTCACCCACGAGTTGGCGAGCATCTTCGCCATCGGCACCAATAGCGTCTTCCTGGACGCCGAGAGCCGCACCATAATTGCCAGCGGCTCCCCTAGTGAGCTCCGTGACCATTCCGAACACGAGCGTGTTCGTCGATTCCTGCGAAGGGAGACCTAATTTGAGTCGCAAGGCCAATCCTACCCTCATCGGAGCCTTCGTCCTCGGAGGGGTGTTCATCGCGGTCGCCGCAGTCGTGGCGTTCGGATCGGGTCAGTTCTTCCGCGATACCCAGGCATTCGTCACCTTCTTCGGAGGATCCGTGGCCGGCCTCGACGAGGGCGCACCGGTGAAGTTCCGTGGAGTCGAGGTCGGGGAGGTGACAGGCGTTCTCCTCGACATCCCCAACCTGGAGCGTGAGAGCGGGGACGTGCGTATTGCCGTCGTCTACGAGTTGGACCGTGGACAACTTGAAGCGAGGGGAGCCACAGTTCGGCTTTCGGACCCATTCAACATCGACACCCTCATGGCGCTAGGGGTCAGGGCCGAACTGTCCACAGAGAGTCTGGTCACCGGGCGGAAATACGTCGCCCTCGACTTCGTTCCGGCTGATCCCGTGTCTTTTGTTCCTGTGGTCGGCCTGGGGTACCCGGAGATTCCGGCGATAAACACCGGCCTGGATGGAATCCAGGAGGCGCTTCAGGGCATCATCGCAGATCTCGGCGCCGTTCCCCTGGACTCCCTGGTCAACGCCGCCATCGGGGCCCTGTCCGAAATCGGGACGCTGGCTTCTTCGCCGGAGCTTGGTCAAACCGTGCGCTCCCTGCCCGGCGCCGTGGAAGGCCTGAACGCGGCGGTGGCTGACCTCCGGGGTCTGATGGTCACCGTCGACTCGTCCCTCATCCCCATCCGGGACGGTGTACTGGCCACCGCCCAGCAGACGACGTCTGCGATGCATCAACTGGAATCCACGCTCCAGGAAGTCGGCGAGACCCTGGAGCCTTCCTCACCGGCTTCGGTGCGATTCGAGGAGGCCATGCGGGAGTTGAGCGCGGCGAGCCGCGCCCTCCGGGATCTTGCGGAGTTCCTGGAGCGGAACCCCAGCGCCATCCTGAGAGGCAAACCTGGAGGAGGACGATGAAGAAGATCTCACTGCTGGTCGGAGCATTGTTCGTGGCGGGGTGCCTAGGTCCCCGCCCCGACCCGTCCACGTTCTATCACCTGACCGCCGAGGCTTCGCGCGGTGCCTCCGCCGTCCCGGTGAGGGTGGGTCTCGGGCCCATCACGCTCCCTGGCTATCTGGACCGCCCCCAGATGGTCACCCGGATGAGCGAGAACCAGGTCGGGCGTTCGGAGGCCGCCCGGTGGGCCGAACCGCTCTACGACAACATATGGGGGGCCTTGGCGGAGAACCTGACGCGCTCGATCCAGCCGGAGTCGGTCGTCGCCTTTCCGTGGCACCCCTCCGTCGGCGTCGACTACGGGGTGGCATTGGACTTTGCCCACTTCGAAGCCGACAGCTCCGGAGTCGTTCGGCTGGAGGTGGCGTGGAAAATCACCGACGACCGTTCGGGGGCGGTGCTCGAGCGCCGGGCGACGGTGCTGGACGAGGACACTGAAAGAGACGGGACTGAGGCGAAGGTTGTCGCCCTCAGCCGGGCTCTGGCGCGCCTGAGTGACGAAATCGCGGCGGGCCTTCGGCACGTCCACAACCAGCGCGGCGCACGGTAGGGTGTGAGAGGTAGGGAGGGAACGTGTCAGAGCCGCTGGAGGGGAGGAGGCAGGGAGGCTCGATGGACCGGAGAGCCAGCGAGGGGATGCTGTACGGAGCCGGTCGGATGCTCAGATGGGCGAAGTAGTCGGGTAGGGATTGATCGAAGACGAATTCTGGGGTCGCCATGACAGAGCCTGCGCGGGCTTCCGGGGGGCTCCCATGGATCCAGCGGACCCGAAGCTGCTCCCTCTAGTTGCGCACCGTTTGGCGGCCCGTCGGCGACGGAGGGATCTGCACCGGCCCCGCGCTCTATCGTCCGCCTGTTGCTTGTAGCACGATCCCATCAAAGTGTAGCTTCTAACACACCACAGCTCGCCAGGGCTGGTCGGACAGCAGAAAAGCCTCTGTGTTTCAAGGATTTTTGGACCTGGTCGCTCTTGTTTCGAGTCCTGCAGCGACCATAAAGAAGCCCGCAGCCGATTCGTCGGCTGCGGGCTTCTTCTTTTTTGGTGCTTGTATCGCTCAGCCCCGTGAGACGAACGCCGTCGCCAGCGACATACCGACGGCGAGTGCCAACACTCCGAGCATCACCGATCCTGCCAGGTAGCCGCCGGCTCGCCACAGCTCTCCATCTCGCACCAAGGCGACCGCTTCGTAGCTGAAGGTGCTGAAGGTGGTGAAGGACCCCAGGAATCCGAGGGCGACGAACTGTCGGAGTT
This sequence comes from Longimicrobiales bacterium, assembly GCA_029245345.1. Lineage (NCBI taxonomy): Bacteria > Pseudomonadati > Gemmatimonadota > Longimicrobiia > Longimicrobiales > Longimicrobiales bacterium. Next base: position 619,595 of record JAQWPM010000012.1, on the reverse strand, counting down.
CGACGGAGACGTTTGCTTGCAGCCACACCAGTACGAATCCGAGCGCCAATGACCCGCTGACGTTGACCGCCATTGTGCCCCACGGAAACTCGCTGCCGGTCATGTTCTGGACCCAGCCAGAGGCGACGTATCTGGAGATCGCGCCCAGCGGGCCACCGATCCCGATGATGAGGAGTGTCACTGCGAGGCAAGGCTCGTGGTTGAAGGGATGCTGCCCAAGAAGTCCTTGATCGCTGCAGAGATCTCTACGGGACTGTCTTCCTGGATGTAGTGCTTCGCGTCGAGGCGGCACACTTGAGACCTCACGAAGTCCTCCCGGAAGCGATCCATATACTGGCGAGGGAAGGCGAGGTCATGGAGACCCCACGTCAGCAGAAGAGGGACATTTCTCAGCTTGTCCTGCACCTCGTCGGACAGATCGCCGAGCCACAGGGAGGCGTCGATGAGTTGCCGCGGGAACTCAGCCGCCCCGATTCGTCGTTGGCCGGTTGGCAGCGCTTCGCGGTAGTGATCCATGACCTCCTCCGCGAGAGGGTGTTTCACCGCCATGGGCATGATCTTCTCGACGAAGAAGTTCTTCTTGAGGATCTGCGTTTGCATGGGCGCCGCCGACATCGCGTACGCGAAGCCCTTCATGGTCACCGTGTCGATGGGCCAGTACCACGTGTTCCCCATCACGAGTCCGCGCACTTTGGGCAGGTTGTCCAGTGCGACACGCATTCCGATAGGTCCGCCCCAGTCCTGACCCATGATGGTCAGGTTGTCGAGCCCGAGGTGCCTCACCAAGTCGCTGACGACCTCGGCGTGTTCGGCCGGCGTGTAGTCGTAGCTGGCGGGCGCTTCGGAGAGCCCGAACCCTGGATAATCCACCGCGATACAGCGGAAGTGCTGCTTCAGGCGGATGATGATTCCGCGGTACAGGAAGCTCCATGTCGGGTTCCCGTGGAGGAAAAGGATCGGGTCACCGACCCCCTCATCTACGTAGTGCACCTGGCCTACGCGGCTGTCGAACCACTTCGACGCGAACGGGAAGAGGCGGCGATCAGGTGTGAAGGGTGGGATGTAGCTCAACGTGGCTACTCCAGGGGAAGTTGTTCCGCTAGCCGGCCTTACGATGCCGAAACCCGGTTAGTGACGAAAGTGGAGCCACGTATCCTGACGTATGAGCGAGCCACTAGGCCAGCCCCTAGGTTGTTGCACGTCGCATCAGCGCAAAGGTAAATGGAGTGTCTGCATGACAGAGCCCGCCGAGGCTGCCCGAGGCTTTTGGAAGACCGTCTTCACGAAGCCGGTGATGTCATGGGCTCTCTACGATCTGGCGAACACGATCTTCTCCATGAACATCGTGTCGTTGTATCTGGCGCTGTGGGTTCTCGACATGGGTGGGACCGACGCGACCTGGGGGTATGCGAACAGTCTCGCCATGCTCCTGGTCTTCGTCAGTGCCCCGATCCTCGGGGCGCTCTCCGACCAAGCAGGCAGGCGTTTGCCGTTCCTCAAGCTGTGCACCGTCGCTTGTGTGATCTGTACTGCGGCGCTCGGCGTGGGTGGGCTTTGGGTTACGCTCGGCTTCTTCGTCGTCGCCAACTACTTCTTCCAGGCCAGCCTGATTTTCTACGACGCGACGCTTTCGGTCGTGAGTACGCCGAAGACGAAGGGAGTCGTGGGTGGCTTCGGGGTCGGAATCGGATACCTCGGCTCGTTTATTGGTGTGGTTACTGGCCTGGTCCTTCTGGATCGGATCGGACACGTGGGCATCTTTCGGGTGACCGCTCTTCTGTTTGCGTTCTTTGCGATCCCGATCTTCATCTATGTGAAGGAGACAGGGGTACACACGAAGGTGCGGCTCACCCTGAAGACGGCAGGGAAGGCGTTGCGCCAGGTCAAGGATACGCTGCGCCATCTGCCACGATATCGCGGCCTCGGGCGATTCTTGTTAGGACGGGTCTTCTACACCGATGCCGCGAACACGGTGATCATCTTTCTGGGGATCTACACCCAAGAAGAAGCCGGATTCGACACCACAGGCACTCAACTTCTCATGCTTGCGGCGATCGTATCTGCGGTGCTCGGTGGTCTCATTCTCGGCTCGGTGGTCGATCGGATCGGACCCAAGCGGACGTTGAACTTCGTTCTCGGACTATGGACGGTCGCTCTGGTCGGTGCCGTGGCGATTCCCGTGTTCGGGCTTCCCGTTGCCACGTTCTGGGCCGTCGCATGTGTCGCCGGAGTCGCACTTGGAGGGACGTGGACGGCAGATCGCCCGTACATGTTGATCTTGGCACCACCAGGGCGCCTGGGTGAGTTCTACGGCCTGTACAGCATGGTGGGTCGCTTCGCCGCCATCATTGGACCCGCCATGTTCGCCCTCGTGTCCCATACCTTGGGCTGGGGTCGCCCCGCAGCGATGGGGAGCCTTCTGGTCTGGATTCTGATCGCGTGGGTGATCCTCAGGAAGGTGACCGACGAGGAACGCGACTGGGGGCCGGAGGATCTTCTGCCTCCGGAAGTCGCCGGCTAGGAGACCGCGGCTGCGGAGCGGCCGTCGTGAAGGCTCGACCTACGTCACCCTACGTATCGAACCCGCTTTGGCCGTGAGGTATGTTTTGGGGTCCAACCGAAGGGGATTAAATCGGAGGATGGCATGACTCGCTCCACGAAAGCCCGATTCATTGGTACGCTCGCCCTTGCCTGCCTTGTGCAGCCGGTCGATGTGGGGGCACAGGAGAGACCCACGGGACTCGAGGTCGGAGCCTTGCCAGCCATCACCTTCGATGCGGACGAAGGGTTCGGATACGGTGCGCTTGTCGAACTCTATCAGTACGGAGATGGTGCCCTGGGTCCGTACATGTGGTCAGCCCGGCCGACGGTCTTCCTGACCACAGAAGGGCGACGGGACTTCACACTGTTCTTCGATGCGCCGCATCTGTTGCCGGACGGATGGCGACTCGATGCCTTTCTCGGTACTGAAGAACAGATTGCGACTCCGTACTACGGTGTTGGCAACGCCTCTGCATACGACGAAGCGTTGGACTTGGAGGATGGCCCAAATCCGTTTTTCTACAGATTCGGTCGCAACAGGCGGAGCGCCACGTTCAATCTCCAGAGGCCTTTTGGAGAGTCCAAGTTGCGTGGGCTCTTCGGCGCGGGCTTCGTAAATACAGACATCACGGACGTCCCTGAGGGAGACGGTACGACGCTGTACGCCGGAGAGATCGTGACCGGCGAAGATTCGGAGTGGACGAATTACGTTCGGGCAGGGTTGGTCTGGGACTCGCGTGATCGTGAGACCGGGACACGAAGTGGCGCCTGGACGGAGTTTCTGTTTCAGCGCGTGGATGAGCAGTTCGGTGCGGATCGGAGTTACTCGCGGTGGACCTTCACCGACCGGAGGTATCTCTCGATTGGCTCGAAGCTGGTCTTCGCACACCGATACTTACTTCAGGGTGTCACGGAAGGCGCGCCGGCACACGACTTGTTCCGGGTGCAGACGTCCTTCAAGCAGCAGGAAGGGCTTGGGGGTGCCAAGACCGTGCGAGGTGTTCTCAAGAACCGCTTTGCTGGACGTGGGATGGTGGTATGGAATGCTGAGCTCCGGTGGCGAGCGGCGGAATTCAGATTGATCGGGAAACCGTTCCATGTGGTTCTTTCGGCGTTCGTCGACCAAGGCAGGGTGTGGGATGGTGACGTGCAGCTCTCCGAGCTCATGACAGACCTTCACCGTGGCTTTGGTGGGGGGGTGCGGATCGGCATGGGTGAGAACTTCATCATCGCCGCAGACCTCGGCCGTTCGGCCGAAGCCGGTATGCCCATGTACATCGGATTGGGATATCTGTACTAGGGGCTGGGGCCCACCCAATTCCTTCGGAGCCGTCGCCAAACCGCACGGCATGATACACCTTTGCCGATGGATTTGAGCGTCATAATCGGGGCTGCACTGACGTGTGCGGCGGGTGGAGCGTTTCCTTGGATCAGTTCTGAAGCGGTGATCCTAGGTGCAGCTCTGGTACTGCCGGTCGATCAGCTCCCGGTGCTCGTCCTTGCCTGCGCCACCGGCCAAGTCGTCGGCAAAACCGTTCTTTATGGGCTGACGCGGTGGGCTCCTGAAAAGCTGCCCCGTCGCGCTCAGGCGCTTCTGGCGAAGACGGAGCCCTGGCGGAAAAAGAAGAAACTTCTTGGTGCCGGGCTCTTCTCTGGAGCACTCGTGTCGGTGCCTCCGTTCGCCGTAATAACGCTAGCCTGCGGCACTCTGCGACTCCCGTTCCCCATCTTCATTGTGGCCGCGTTCGCGGGAACGGTGGGGCGGTATGGAGCGATTCTTTGGTTGGCCGTGCGAGCTGGGATCGGTACGTAGTCCCGACGGGCCGTCCTAGATGGTAGTGAGCTTCCGTGCGCTGACGGGCTTGAATGCCTGCCCAGGTGTCCAGCTCGTCACGTGACCGGTCACAGCGCTCGCGGCCACGGAGTACGGCGAACCCAGATAGAGATTTCCTGGCCCTGAGCGGCCGGGGAAGTTCCGGTTCTGAGAGGAAATCGAGACTTCATCAGGAGACGTTGTCACGCCAGGACCGGCCGCGATGCACGCTCCGCACCCGGGCTCAATGAATTCGGCGCCCATCTTCTCGAAGAGCTCCAGGTAGCCCTTTTCCCTGCAGTACTCACGAACCTCCGTCGAACCACACTGGATGAAGACGTTTACATCCGGGTGGGCGGTCAGGCCCTGTGCGTCTGCCTCCGCGAACACGGCGGCGTACATGTCCATGTCCTCTTTCTTGCCCGCAGTGCACGAGCCCGCATACGCGATGTCGATGCGGATGGGGTCGCTGCCCAACTCGTCGATGAAGACACCGTTGCCTGGATCGTTCGGAAGCGCCGCCATGGGCCGAATAGCGGAAGCGTCGATCTCGATGACCTTCACGTATTCGGCGTTGGGGTCGCTCTGCATGCCCACGATCAGTTCTTCGGCGCGAGCTCTGTCCATGCCGCGTTCGTTGACCATGAACTCGACGGACTTGTCGTCCGCCGCGATGATGCCGGTGAACGCACCGACCTCGGCCGCCATGTTCGTCATGGTGGCACGTTCGTCCACGGACAGAGCTTCGACGGCCGGCCCCGCGTACTCGACGATCTGGCCGATCGCGTGCCCGTCTCGAATGTACGGATGCCGGAGGATCTCCAGCATGTAGTCCTTGGCGGTCACGTTGTTTGCAGGTTCGCCTGAGACGACGACCTTGAACGACTCTGGTACGCTGACGCGGACGTCACGGGTGATCCAAGAGTTGAAGATCGCCGTGGTGCCTACTCCGAATGCGACGGCTCCAATGGCACCCGCGTGTGGTGTGTGGGAGTCGGTCCCGATCACGAGCATTCCCGGCTCGGCGTACTCTTCGAGGATCTTGGAATGGCAGATCGCTTGGGAGCCGAGCTTCTTGCCCATCTGTTCGCCGTAGAGCTTCACGCCCTGCTTTACGGAGAACTCGCGCTGTTTGACCTCGAGCTCCTTGGCGACGTCGAGCAGGCCCTGCTCGATGCGCTCCTGGCTCATGACTTTCTCGAGAAAGGTCAGGTGGTCCCGGAAGAACAGGATCGAATCAGGATCCACGACTTTCGCGTCCTTTCCGACTTTGTCCTCGAAGAAGATCGAGGCCATTGGGGTGACGTATTCGTGGCTGAACCGGATGTCCGTTTGGTAGAAGCCCGCGTCGCCCGGCTGTACCCAGGGGACGCCAGCCTCACCCTCGGCCGCATCGGTGACCAAGTGTTTGGCGAAGATCTTCTCCGCGAGCGTCATGGGTCGCGTCGCCGGAGGAGCCTGGAGCGTAGTGGCTCCTACGCCGGTGTGTCCGCCCTGCGCAGCGCTCAGCGGGATCGACACTTTGCCTTGAAGGCGTGCCACGTTGAACTCGAACAGTCCACCGAATTCGATGATCTGCCGGGTGATGTCGTCCTTGCCGGCGGTGAATTCCTCGAGCTGGATCTCCTCCCCTGCCTTGATGCGGTCGATGATGCCGAAGTCGTTCGTCGCTAGAACTCCGAGGTTTTGACAATTCTCGTTGTAGATACGCTCGATGCTCTCAGCGACCACCACCTTGATGCCCGAGTGCAGTTCGGCGTAGGGACTCGCCTCGCGGCTACTGCCCTTTCCGCGACGCTTTCCCGCGACGGAGCAGACGAAGCCGCCGTTACGAACCGCGTTGCGTTCTACCGGATACTCCGTCTCCCCGGTGGACTGGTTCGTTGTCCGTAGCCCGAGGTAGGGGAAGTCGCCCAGCGTCTCGTCATAGAAGAAGCAGATGTAGGCTGGGGTGATTTCATCCGTTGAGATCTGATCTCGTAGTTGATCCTTCAGCTCGTCGGTCAGCTCGACATTCAGGTTGTCGTAGAGCTGTCCCTTCACCAATTCGGCGTCGTCCAGCAGGTAAAGGATTCTGCCTTCGAACTTCAGGGTCGTCGGCCGCTTTTCGATTGGCCTTTCTCGGAGATCTTTGATCATGCGCGCCTGTTCGGTGGAGCCTCCAAGGGAGGTGGAGGGACCCGAAAGGTGTTCGCTCATCCGGCCGAAGCAAGACCCTTGGGGCCTCGATCTTTGGGGAGGGCGGCTATCGATGCGTCCTGGCAGGCAACCCTGAACAGGCCATGATTCATCTACAACTGTCGGAGATGTAGAACTGAAACCGAGAAGGGATGGAACCGTGAGTCGTTTCGGTGTTGGAAGAGTGCTTGTGCTGGCTGCCGCCGTCTTGGTCGTTTCCGGCGGCGCATTGGCCGCGCAGGAGGTCATCGATTTACCGGCTGCCGATCGTCGCCTCAACGCAAACTTCGACGAGGTCTTCCGGGTCGGGTCAATGAACGGGGAGTTGTGGGAGACGTTCGGTGAGGTGTCCTCCACGGGGTTCGACGCTGAGGGCTACCTCTACATCTTCGACCGGCAAGCGACCCGTATCGTGAAGGTCGATCGGGATGGGAATCATGTCAGCGACATCGGTAGGGCAGGAGAGGGCCCAGGTGAGATGCGAATGGCGTTCGGTTTTACCGTCATGAGGGACGGAACGGTCGTCGTCGGAGATCTGGGACATCGGGCCTTCACCCTGTACGGATCCGACGGGGAGTACCTGAGGTCTGTATCCATGGGCGCTCCCGGATCCATGAATATTCAGATGGGCCCGTACCTTCCGGATCCTGATGGAGACGCCGTCTATATAGGTGGTGAGGGAGGCATCCAGATACGTATGGGAGGTCCGGGTATGGCCGAGCCAACCACGCGACCCATCGAACGACTCGCGTTGACCGGTGAGACGACCCTATCCGAAGTGGTTGCAGAGGGTTGGCTGCCCCCGCCGCTAGAGGCCACCGAGGGCCGTACCCTTGGGTCGGGTGGCGGCGGGAACTTCCAGATTTCGATGCCTCCGCCGCGCGCGTTTGAGCCCGAACTGCTCGTCTCGGTCGTGGAAGGCGGGGTGGCCTACGTCGACTCCTCCGCGTACGAGGTGAACGTCACGGATGCGAGCGGGTCGCGCGTGCTGCGACGCTCGATCGTGCCAGAAGCAGTGACGCCGTCCGTGGAGGACGCCGAGCGTGAGCGCAAGATCGCTGAGATCGAAGAAGAGAGCAGTGGAGGCGGTGGCCGGGTGATGATGATTGGCGGTGGCGGCGGAGGTGGATCTTCGAACATGTCGATCGACCCGGACGATATGCGCAACATGCGACTCGAGTCGCTCGAGAACCTCGTCTTCTTTCTGGAAGTTCCGGTGATCCGAGCGCTGGCGTCGAGCTGGGGTGGGACGCTCTGGGTGCAGAGGCGCGGGGACGAGCCTGTTTCCAACGGGGCCATCGATATCGTCTCTCCCGACGGAGGATACGTGGGGACCTTCGCAGCTGGCGAAACGTCGATCCCGAGTTCGTTTGGGCCTGACGGGTTGGCTGCGTTCATCGAGATGGACGAATACGACGTCCCCACGATCGTGGTCCGCCGCCTGCCTGGGGCGATCAACTAGGACGCAGTACGAAACACGAGGGTCGCCCTAGGTGGCCTGCCGTGAGTAGTGGTGCCGGTCGCGATTGGACGCGTCGACCAGCGAAGTCGAAGGGATGGCAGCGACAGCTGCCATCCCTTCTTCGCGTCAGAAGCGGTCTTCTCTAAGCGAAGTCCACACCGAGCATCACCGCGATAATGATCGCCGCCACCGCGATCGGCGCGACGTAGCGGATGAAGAAGCGCCAAGCGCCGTACTTGAACCATGCAGGCTCAGTACCGTCGACTAGCTCCGCCTCGGTCTCCTCGCGAGTCATGAACCACCCGGCAGCGAGCGTGACCGCAAGCCCCCCCGTAGGCAGCATCCAGTTGCCCACGAAATGATCCATGGTGGCGAACCAACCCATCTTATTCGGGTTCCCGATGTCGAAGATCTGCCACGTCGAGAAGAAAGGCGTGTCGCTGAAAGAGAGTGCCGCGCAGATCGTGAACACGAAGACGGCCGCCCCAGACAACATGGTCGCCTTGGAGCGTTTGAGTCTGTGTTCGTCGATGACATACGAGACCGTTACTTCGAGCATCGCGATTGTCGACGTGAGTGCCGCAAATGCGACGAGCACGTAGAACAACGGCGCGAGGATCGTCCCGAATGGCACCGAGGTGTAAAAGAGCTCGGGTAGCGAGATGAAGAGCATGCCCACCGGAGAGGACCCGACCTGCTCACGCATTCCTGCGACCGAGAAGATCACCGAGAACATGATGATGCTCGCCACGATCGCGATGGCCGTGTCGAGCAGCACGATCCACCCGGCCGCTTTCACGATGGATTGGTCCTTGGCGAGGTACGATCCGTACGTGATCATTGCGCCCATGCCCAGCGAGAGCGTGAAGAACGCGTGCCCAAGCGCTTCCAGGACGCTGCTTGGCTCGAGCTCTGCGAAGTTCGGCCTGAATAGGAAGCTCAGGGCTTCCCCGGACCCATCCATTCCGAGTGCGCTTACGAGCAGCAGTAAGAGGATACCGAAGAGGATCGGCAAGAAGATTCGGGCGACGCGCTCGATCCCCTTCTGGATACCGAAGTACACGACGCCGACGGTCGCGATACTGAAACTGAGCGAGAGACCCAACTGCAGACCGATCTTGCTCACCTGTTGCCCGAAGACGTCCCCCATCGCGCCCGCCGCGGTGAAGCCTCCCAGGCTCCACTGGACCGACTTCCAGAAGTAGAAGAGGGACCAGCCCGCGATGACCGTGTAGTAGCTCAGCAGAATGAAGCCGCACAACACACCCCAGAGTCCGACGACGCCCCAGGCCGGGCCGATGGCCTCCTTAAAAGCGGGGACCGCACTCTTCTGCGTTTTCCGCCCGATGATCAGTTCGGCCATCATGATGGGCAGGCCGACTGCGGCGATGCAGAGCAGATAAACAAGGACGAACGCGCCGCCGTCGTTGTCCCAGGTGATGTAGGGAAATTTCCACAGATTCCCGAGTCCGATGGCGCTTCCTGTAGCGGCCAAGATGAAGCCCAGGCTTGAGCTCCAATTGCCGCGTTGCTGCTCGTCCATTCGATAACTCCGGGAAGGAGGTGCGGACCCATGTGGCGGGTACGCTGAATGGGCGACAACATACTGGGACCTTTGAACTCTCAACAGTCAGCGGTTTACTGTCAGTGCGTAAACTAATTCCTCTCCTGGAAACCGCATGAAGCGTCGATTTACGACCGTCTTTTTCGTCGCCTGCGCTGCGATCGTGGCCGCTTGTGGCGGCGCGGAGTCGGACGCGAGCGAGGACGATGTCTTCCGCGTCGCGCTGCTCACGGGAGGACCCGTCAGCGATGCTGGCTGGTACGCGGGAGCGTACGAAGGACTCCTGCTCCTACGGGACCAGATGGGTGCGGAAGTCAGTCATCAGCAGACCCGTACGCCCGCCGAGTTTGATGAGGCATTTCTCTCCTACGCATCGTCGGGATACGACCTCGTCTTCGCGCACGGCTTCGAGTATCAGGACGCGGCGATTCGGGCAGGCGAGCAATTCCCGAACACGATTTTTGTGGTCAGTGGGGGAGGACGGTTCTCGGCGAATGTCGTGCCTCTGATCTTCCAGCTCGAAGAAGCGACCTACGTCGCCGGAATGATGGCTGGAGGTATGTCACAGAGTGGCGTTGTGGGCATGGTGGGTGGGGTTGAAATCCCACCGGCTCAGAGCACGTTCCGGGCTTTTGAGGCGGGAGCTCGAGCCATGAATCCCGAGGTCGAGATTCTCGAGGCCTTTGTCGGGAACTGGGAGGATGTAGCGGCGGCGAAGGAGGCCACGATTGCGCAGCTCCAACGCCGTGCCGATGTCGTGATCCACAATATGGACGGCGGCTCCTTCGGGATCTTCCAGGCCGTCCGCGAAGCGGTCGCAGCCGGAGGCACGGTGTGGGCGCTCGGCATGAACAACGACCAAAACCATGTGGCTCCCGACGTCATCTTGGGGAGCGCGGTCATTCGCATCTCTCAAGCGTTCGCCGAAACGGCCCTCGCGTGGCAATCCGGCGAGTTGGGTGGCGCACCCATCTACGCCGGTTCGAGCGGCGAGGTGATCGACTTCGTGGTGAATCCAGCAATGACGGACCGCGTCCCGGCCGCGTTGCTCGAGGCGATAGACGAGGCACGAGCCAGCATTCGAGCCGGCACGCTCGAAGTGCCCAGTGTGCCTTTTGTTGAAGGCGGGCCCGGGGGGTCGTGACCAGAGTCCTTGCTCGACTCGACGGCGTCGTACGACGCTTTGGATCGATAACCGCGCTCGACGGGGCTCAACTCGAGCTGCGGGCCGGTGAGGTACACGGTGTCCTGGGAGAGAACGGAGCAGGCAAGAGCACGCTCCTGAACGTCCTTGGCGGACTCGTGCGGCCCGATTCCGGGACCGTATCCATCGAGGGCGTCCCCGTGACGATCGCGAACCCTCGAGATGCGTGGACCCACGGTGTCGGCCTCGTCCACCAACACTTCAAGTTGGTCCCGCGCCTTACCGTAACCGAGAACCTCACCCTCAGCATTCGGACCGCGCACACCGGATGGAGACTTCCGCTTGCGGATGTGAAAGAGCGAGCCCGAGCTCTGATGGCCTCGACCGGCCTCGACGTTCCGTTGGACGCGGACGTTGAAGACCTCGGCGTAGGCGATCGGCAGCGTGTGGAGATCTTGAAGGCGCTGCTCCGGGGACCTCGGGTCCTCGTTCTCGACGAGCCGACCGCTGTTCTGGCTCCCCCAGAGGTCGAGCCGCTCTTCGAGCTGCTGCGGAAGCTTGCGGACGAGGGGCGGAGTGTCGTCCTCGTGGCTCACAATCTCGAGGAGATCTTGTCGATTGCGGATCGAGTGACTGTCCTGCGGGAGGGTCGCTCGGTTCTGACCGCGGAGCGACGGGAGGTGACATCAACTGGCCTTGCGGCAGCCATGGTGGGGCGCGATGCAGCTGTGCCGAGCCGCGTTGCAGAATCGACGTCGGTTTCTAACGAGACGGGCGGCTCGCCGATCGTCGCGTCGTGCGCGTCGGCTCACGTCCTTGGGCCGCGCGGGGAGGTTGCGCTGGAGGATGTGGATCTCGAGATCCGAAGGGGCGAAATCGTGGGCGTCGCAGGGGTTGCTGGGAACGGCCAACGCGAGCTGGCGCGCCTCTTCTCTGGACGTACCGCTCCCATACGTGGCGCTGTCGATCTGCCGCCTCGCATTGGCTTCATTCCCCAGGATCGAATCGAAGAGGGCCTGGCGCTCGATCTTGATCTTGCTGAGAACGTTGCGCTGCATGAGCATAGAATGACGGATTCCCGGCTTCTCGACTGGACCGAGATCCGCGCCTCCACTGAGCGGATTGTCCAGGACTTCGACGTCCGAACGCCCGACACATATACACTCGCTCGGGCGCTTTCCGGGGGGAACCAACAGAAGCTTGTCGTGGGCCGCGAGATCCGTGCCGCCGGCGATTTGCTCGTGGCCGAGAACCCCACACGGGGCTTGGATGTCGTTGCAACAGGCTTTGTTCGCGCCCTCCTCCCGGAACTCGTTGCGGCACCCGACGGGCCTGGTGTTCTGCTTGTGTCGACCGACCTCAATGAAGTGATCGAACTCTCGGATCGGATCTTCACAGCTGTGCGTGGCCGACTGATTGAGATCCCAGCAGACGCACGCACCCGGGACAGCATCGGGTCCGTCATGCTGGCCGGCACGGTATGAAGCGCCCCGGCCCGGTGGTGGCAGCTGTCGTCGCTTTGCTAGCGACCACGCTTGTCGCGGCCGGATCGTTGTGGCTAGGGGGCTTCGATCCTCTCCAGGCCGGGGCTGCGCTTGTGAGGGGTTCGGTCGGCAGCCCGACTGCGTTGACCATCACGATGGTGCGAGCGGTCCCGCTTATCCTCACTGGCTTGGCGGTCTCTTTAGCCTTTCGGGCAGGTGTCTGGAACATCGGAGCTGAGGGTCAGTTGTACGCTGGTGCCATCGCGGCGGTCACGGTCGGGATCGGTGGGGCGGGGTTGCCGGCTCTGATCTTGGTTCCGCTCGTGCTGCTCGCCGCCGCATTAGCCGGGGCGCTCTGGGCTGCGGTGCCGGCGTTCATGCGGGTCCGACTCGGGGTCGGGGAGGTGATCACAACGATCCTCATGAACTTTGTCGGGGTTTATCTCGCCGCGTACATGGTGAGCGGCCCGCTGCAGGAGGCCCGTGGGATCTTCCCGCAAACGGACCCCATAGCGGACGCGGCGCAGCTCCCGATTCTCCTTCCAGGGACCCGCGTGCACATGGGCATCGTGCTTGCAGTCGCTGTAGGTGCTGTGATGTGGGTCGTCTTCAAGCGGACCCGATTCGGCTTTGCGGTACGAGCGGTTGGCTCTGCGCCGAAGGCGGCGAGAATCGTCGGTCTCATTCCTGTGGATCGCGTCATGATCATCAGCTTCCTGGCATCAGGCGCCATCGCGGGCCTCGCGGGCGGCGTCGAAGTCGCCGGGGTCACGTTCGCGCTGTATGCGGACCTATCCCCGGGGTGGGGATACACAGCGATCGCCGTTGCCCTCTTGGGTGGACTTCATCCGATCGCCGTTATCGGAACGGGTCTGCTCTTTGGTGCCCTCGGGTCCGGGGCGGCCGCGATGCAGCGGGATGCTGGCATCCCTCTGGCTTGGGCGTCAGCTGTCGAGGCTCTCGTGATTCTCTCAGTGCTCGCAGTCGATCAGGTCAGGAGGAGGACCGATGCCTGAGTCTCTCGCCCTGATCGCCTTCCTTGAGGCTTCGGTCCGTCTTGGCGTCCCTCTCGCCTTAGCGGCGATCGGAGAGACGATCACCGAGCGGAGCGGCGTGATCAACATCGGCCTTGAGGGGTCGATCATATCAGGCGCGTTGGGCGGGGCACTCGGGGCGCTTTGGTTGGGTGGAGCTTGGGGCGGGTTGGTAGTCGGAGCACTCGCCGGACTCTTCGTCGCTCTCGTGTTCGCAGCTTTTGCCATCGGTCTCGGTACAGATCAGATCATCACCGGTACGGCCATCACCCTCGGTGGCCTTGGTTTCACTGGAGCGATCTACCAGGCGGAGTTCGGCGCCACGGGCACAGCCCTGACCCTACCCACGCTTTCCGAGATGCCTATTCCGGGCCTGTCGAGCCTGCCCGTGATTGGCTCAGCACTATTCGACCAGGCACCCACCACTTATTTGGCCTATCTCCTCGCCCCGACCCTGTGGTACTTCCTCTTTCGTACCCAGTGGGGCCTCGAACTTCGGGCTGCCGGTGAAGAACCAGATGCTGCGGCTGCCGCAGGTGTACGTGTTCGGCTCGTTCGATTCTGGGCCACGGGCTTCGGGGGCTTACTCGGTGGCATCGCTGGAGCCCATCTCTCGCTCGCCCACGCGGGTACGTTCACCGAGAACATGAGTGCGGGGAGGGGCTTTATTGCGATCGCCGTGGTGGTTCTCGGACGATGGAATCCTCTTCTGGTCTTGATTGCGGCTCTGCTCTTCGGGGCCGCGTCTGCACTGCAGTTCCAGGCTCAGACGTTTGGCTTGGATTTGCCCTATCAGCTCTTCCTCGCTTTCCCATATCTGCTGACTCTGGCGGCTCTGGCTGGTTGGGTGGGGCGAACACGGGCGCCGGCCGCGTTGGCTGTGTCCTGGCCTCGCCGCCGCTAGGGGGAGCAACTTGGGGCCTATTGGGTGTCCTGAAAGGCAAGCTGCCCTCTATACTTGTGCCCCTAAGTAGCTCGATCGGCGATTCGAGGTTGGAGTGACAATGCGGTTGAACGGCATTCGGAGTCTTTGGGTGATCGCTGCTGCGGTCACACTGCTGGCCGGTGGCCCCCTACATGTCGTGGCTCAGTCCATGGATGGAACGGGTCTCGTGGCCACAGGCCTGCTGTTGCGCCAGATGGAAGGCGTCAAGCGGGTCCTGATGGTGGGCGCACACCCCGATGATGAGGACACTCCGATGCTCACCGTTCTCGCGCGTGGCCATGGCGCTGAGACGGCCTACCTATCTCTGACGCGTGGTGACGGGGGCCAGAATCTCATTGGCCCCGAGTTGTGGGAAGGGTTGGGCATCATCCGGACCGGAGAACTCGAGGCTGCGCGCGAACTTGATGGCGGAGAACAGTTCTTTACACGTGCGTTCGACTTTGGGTACTCCAAGTCTTCCGATGAAGCGCTGTCGTTGTGGCCACGTGATCAGATTCTATCGGACGCCGTCTTCGTCATCCGGAAGTACCGCCCGCATGTCATCGTGTCCGTCTGGTCGGGCACGCCCGCGGATGGTCATGGTCACCACCAAGCTTCGGGGATCCTGACGCGGGAGGCCTTTGAGGCCGCCGGCGACCCTACGCGATTCCCGGAGCACTTCGCCCAGGGCGTCGAGGCATGGAGGCCGGGCAAGCTCTATCTCTCGTCCCGCCGGCGCGGAGGGGGAGCGGACGCGCAGTCCTCCGTCCTCTTCCATGTGGGCGAGATCGATCCGCTTCTTGGAAGGTCGACGCTGCAGCTCTCGGCATTGAGCCGAAGTCAGCACCGTTCCCAGGACATGGGCTCTGCTCAGACGCTGGGTCCACGCATGGCCGGGGCCAACTTCATCGCGGGGCACGTCGAAGGCCCGGACGACGAGATGTTCGGCGGAATCGACACGACCCTGGTTGGACTCGCCTCCAACTTCGACGATGACGTGGCTCGAGAGGTCATCGTCCATCTTGAGGCGTATCGACGGGATGTGGCGATCGCACGGGCTACCCTCGGACTCACCCCCGCGGAGGTCGTGCCGCGCCTCGCGTCCGCGCTCCGTCATCTCGGACAAGCCAGCAACGTCGGTGGGTCGTCCGACCGCGAGTTCCGAGAGGTCATGGCGCAGAAGAAGACTGTGGCGACCCGCGCCCTCATGGCTGCAGCGGGTATCGTGCTCGACATCCGCTCTGGGGATGATCTGATCGTGCCGGGGCAGACCGTCGAGGTTCGGGCTCAGCTATGGAATGGGAGCCCGTTCAGTCTGTGGCTCCCCGAGGTTGAGCTACTCACGGCGGTAGCCCGCACCGTGTCCGAGGTGGCCGTAGAGGGTCTTGATGAGGACGGCCGGGTCGCGGCGGGTACCCTCGCTACTTGGCGCTACGAAGTTCGCATTCCGGGTAACGAAGCACCTTCGCGACTCTATTTCTTGGAGTCGGAGCGCCCAGGTACGTACTACGATTGGCCGGAGGCCTTTGACAACTGGGGTCTGCCGCGCAACGGGCCGACGCTCGAGGGTCGCGCGCGCTTCTCGTTGCTGGACGGGGACGACCCTGTGGGCGCGCAAGTGGAGGCGACCACCCCTTGGCGCTTTGTCGGAGTGAACCAGGCCCGCGGGGAATTCGTGAAGCCCGTGCTTGTCGTGCCTGCCGTGTCACTACAAGTGACACCGGGTGGACTCGCCTGGCCGCAGAGTCGGACGGAGCCACAAACAGTCACTGTGCTCGTTCGTACCGAGGCTGGAGAGGGAGCGTCTGGAGACCTGACATTGTCCGCACCCGAGGGGTGGACGGTCACGCCGGCGTCTCAACGGTTTGCGCTGGCGTCGGCTGGGGCGGAACGTTCGGTGAGCTTCGAGGTGCGACCCAACGGCGCGCCTGCACCCGGTGAGCACGTGATTCGAGCGGTCGCTGCAACGGACCGGTCCATGAGTTACTCGGAGGGGTACACGCTGATCGACTACGAGCACGTCGAGCGTGCGTTGCTCTATACGGAGGCGGTCACGAGTCTCACCGTGGTGCCCGCGACCGTCCGAGAGGGCGTCCGCGTCGGATACATCATGGGCACTGGGGACGACGGACCCACGGCGATCCGGCAGATGGGTGGCTCCGTGGAGCTCCTTTCCGAGGCGGAGGTGCGTGACGGCGCGTTCGGAGACTTCGACGTGATCGTCTTGGGAGTCCGCGCCTACGAGGCGCGCCCTGATGTGAGGGCCGCCAACGACCAGATTGTCGATTTCGCGAGGGACGGCGGCACAGTCATCACTCAGTACAACCAGTACCAGTTCTCTAGTGGCGGATATGCCCCGTACGAGTTGACGATTGGGCGCCCGGCCCCTCGAGTAGCAGACGAGACCGCGACGGTGACTGTCCTCGAGCCTGGGTCGCCGCTCTTCACGACGCCCAACCAGATCACCCAAGACGACTTTGATGGGTGGGTGCAGGAGCGAGGGCTCTACTTCGCGAGTGAGTGGGGGGAGGAGTACACACCGATGATCGAATTGAACGATCCCGGGGAACCCGCCCGTCAGGGGGCGCTGCTCGTGGCCTCTGTTGGGGAAGGGGTCTACGTGTACGCTGCGCTGTCGTTCTTCCGACAATGGGCGGGCCGCGTTCCAGGCGCCTACCGGCTCTTCGCCAACCTCGTTTCGCTAGATGCCCAGGAATGGGCGGAGTTTGTTGAGGGGCGTTGACCGAATGAGATTCGAAAAGAGCTTTCGGTGGTGTCTCGGGCTCGCGACGGTGGCGTATGCCGCCACAGCGTGCCGTCCGTCGACGGACCAAATCCTGGTGGTGTACTCGCCGCTTCCCATTGCGGTCGTGGAGTACGCCGAGGAACGCTTCGAGGAGATGTGGGCAAACGTCGATGTACGCATCGTCCGTATGGACGACGCTGAGGCGATGGAGCGTATCGCTTCCGGGCGAGGGGATGGTGATGTGTGGTGGGGGGCTGCGTCCGCTACCCTCCAGCGTGCGGCCGCCGACAGCTTGCTCGCGCCGTATAGGCCGTCGTGGGTCGAGGCGGAGTCGAATATTGTCGGAGTCGATGCAGAAGACCGATGGCAGGTCGCCGCAGTATCTCCATTCGTCGTTGCGTTCAATCGCGAGCTGACGCAGCTCACCCGAGCTCCTCGCGACTGGGTGGATCTCTACCATCCGAGGTGGCGCGGCGAAGTCGCTTTTCTAGATCCCGCACTGAGCGACAATGGAACTGCGTTTCTGACAGGTATGCTCGAAGGGTCTCTGGCCGACGGCACGGACGAGATCGAGGGCTTCGATCGTCTTCTGAGACTGGACGCGACTCAGGGGATGTATGCGAGCGATGAGGAAGAGGCCGTGCGTGCCCTCGGGACCGGAGACGCCGTCGCCGCGGTGCTGCCGCTCCACGCAGTGGAGCGCCTAAGGCACGAGTACGCCGACTGGCTCCACTACAGACACCCGGATTCGGGCGCGCCTGGGCTTATCCGAGGGGTGGCGATGTTGTTCGGGGCTCCCCAGCCGGAGACTGCTATGGAGTTCATCGAGATGGTGGGCGGTGATGTCGCCGCTGAGGTTGCCGTGCAGACGTGGTGGTGGCCTGCTCGCGGCCCGCTCTTCGAAGCACGTCTGCCAGATGATCATTTCCTCCCGGGCGAACCCCTCATGTGGTTCGGGCGCCCTGCTGCGGTGGTCGCTCAGCTGTCGATTTGGGTCGAGCGATGGGAAGATGAGGTCAGAGGGAAAGGGAGGAATTTCTACTGATGGCGAGTGAATCGAGGAGTATCGTAGGTCGCGTCGCGGGGCTCGCGCTCGAAGAACGCTTGGCGGGGCTTCTCCCCCTGGGCGCTTCCGCGACGCCCCCTTTTGATTCTCCGGCGAGCGTCACCCCGTCACCACCCGGCACACCTTCATCGATTGAGGGTCGAATTCATCTCAGGGGATTCTATAGATCCGGTCATCGATGACCGGATCGGCTGATACTTGCCAGGGAACGTGAGGTTGCCAAGGTAGCGACCGCCTCCGTCGAAGATGTCCCAGGTGTTGGATCCGAGATTCTGAGGATGGAATTCGCCCTCGCCGCGCAGGTTGTCGCCGCTGAGGATCCGCTGCACTCAAATCGACCCACGCGGTCCGTGAGAAAGAGTCACGAAGGCTGGATACCTCTCAGCAAATTGAACTGTGGCCAAGTAGGCGTCGGTCGCCGTTGCCGGCGCACCTTGTTGAGCGATCAACTCACGCATCTCGCTGAGAAAGACCCGCTGGTCCCCCTCTGTCACTGACCGCCCGGTCCCAAGTCGAACCCTGCCGTTCTTCTCCGTGGACGCCTCGGTCTACGCTTCCTGGGAGTCTCCGTTGCCCAATCCCCCCAGGACCAATCCCACCACCACCACCGTCACCGCACCGATGACGTTGTGCCATAGGAACGAGACATCGGGTGCCCCGAAGGTCACGGCTGCCACGACACCCATGCCGGAAAGCAGTCCTACGAACGCTCCCATGCCCTTGGCACGTGGCATCATCGCGAGAAGGAAGACGCCCAGGATCGAGCCATAGAAGAACGACCCGAACCGATTCACGACCTCGATGAGCGACCCAAGGGTCGCCGCGTAGGTCGCGACCGCGCAGGCGAAAAGCCCCCAGAAACCCGTCGCGATCTTTGAGATTTTCAGATAGTGCGCGTCGTCGGCTTCGGGTTTATACCACCGTCTGTAGAAGTCGATCACACTCGTTGTAGCGAGTGAGTTCAACTCCGCCGCGATGCTCGACATGGCCGCGGCGAGCACGCCGGCTATGAAGAGCCCCGTCAGTCCGATGGGGAGTTCGGAGAGCACGAAGCGTGGGACGATGTAGTTCACGTCGCGTGACGCTTCGCCCGTGACCTCCTCGGCCATCACGAGGGCCTCACCGCGGATGACCTGCATATCCGCTTCGCGAGCGACGAACGCTTCCATGGCGGTCGCCGCTGTTGCGTCGTCTCCGGCATCTGCGACCGACATCGCCGCCTGCTCACGAAGTGTAAAAATGTCGTCGTACCGGTCTTGCAGGGCGTCGTAGGCCGCCCCGCGTTCGGCTACGACAGCCTCTTCGTGGGCCGGGTTGAAGAGCAACGGGGGCTGCACGAACTGGTAGTAGACGAAGATCATCACACCGACCATGAGCACCAGCGCTTGGAGCGGGATCTTCCAGTAGGCGCTCATGAGTAGCGAACTGCGCGCCTCGTCCACGGACTTTGCTGTCAGGTAGCGCTGAACCTGGCTCTGATCCGTTCCAAAGTACGACAGCATGAGGAATGTCCCGCCAATGATGCCCGACCAGAACGTGTACGTCTCGTTCAGATTGAACGAAAAGTCGAACGTCTTGAGCCTCCCAGTCGAGCCAGCAATGCGCAGCGCGTCGTCAGGAGTGACCGGCATTTGCATG